>JAGOCL010000467.1 GCA_017998755.1 Spirochaetota bacterium
CATTACCCGCGACATTATATTGCTATTCTATCTATTGTCAATTAATAAATAGGATAATTAATATATAATATAATTAATTATTATTAATTGTATTATATAAATTACATTTTATTAATAGAGATATAATATATTTTTAACATTATTGTTTTATAATAGCGACAAAAAAAACCGCCCTAAATCTTTTTACAGCTTTAGGGCGGTTTTTTTATTAATACGTTCTATTTAATTTCGTATCTTGGAAGGGCAAGAGGACCGGTCCTCATGAGGTCTTGTATTCCGTAGGGTCTGATATTCTCGATAAAGGCGTTAATCTTACCGCTGTGCCCGGTCAATTCGATTACAAAATTGCCAGGAGTTACGTTTACTATTCTTCCTTTAAAAATATCAATAACCCGGCTTAGCGAATCCTCGATCTCTCTTTTCCTATGAACTCTTATAAGAACTAATTCTCTTTCAACTTTTTCTTTCTCGTCGATAAGAAAAACTTTTATTACGTCGATTAATTTATTCATCTGCTTGATAATCTGAGCGATTACCTTATCGTCGCAATCAAACGTTATGATCATTCTGGAAGTATCGGGCTTTTCCGAAGGCCCGACTGTGAGCGTGCTGATATTGTACCCCCTGCCGGTTATTACCTGCGATACTTTTGCCAAAACTCCATGTTTATTCTCTACAATTAGCGATAATATATATCTCATACCGTCATCCCTCCTTTCATCATATCGTCGAGACTTGCTCCGGCGGGAACCATAGGCCAGACGTTCTCTTTTCTGTCGGTTAAAATATCTATCAATACCGGTTTGTCTTTGGATTCCAGAGCGTTTTTAATCGCGCTCTCCAGTTCTTCCTGTTTTTTTACTCTTATTCCTACCGCTCCGTACGCCTCGGCGACCTTAACAAAGTCCGGTATAAACTTAAAGCACTCCTCTTCTACCCCTCGACATTTACTGGGATCTTTATGGCATTTCATCAAACAAGTCGAGGAATATCTTCCGTCGTTAAACAACTCTTGCCACTGTCTAACCATTCCGAGATAACCGTTATTCATTATAAGAATAATTATAGGAAGCTCGTTAATCACAGCCGTCGCCAATTCCTGTATATTCATCTGAAAAGAGCCGTCGCCGCTAACGCAAACAACTTTCTTTTTCATATTTGCCATTTGAGCTCCGATAGCCGCCGGAAAACCGAAACCCATAGTCCCCAGTCCGCCCGACGTGAGTAAAGTACGAGGTTTCTTAAATTTATAATAAAGAGCCGTCCACATCTGATGTTGCCCTACGTCCGTAACGACAATCGTATCGTCTTTTAAAGTATTATTTAAAACGTCAAAAACTTCTATTGAAGTCATTCGGTCTTTACCCCTGGTCATTTCGTGACTCTTCGTTTTCAGCTCGGCAATTCTCGCCATCCACTCGGGATGTTTGGCGGCGCTAAGCATCGGAAGAATTTGCTTCATTACGACTTTGAGGTCTCCTACAACCGGAACGTCGACGTTCACATTTTTACTTATACTTGCCGAATCAATATCTACGTGGACAATTTTAGCGTTTGGAGCGAAAGTGGAAAGTTTACCGGTCGCTCTATCGTCAAATCTCGACCCTAGAGCTATAAGCAAGTCGCACTCCTGAATAGCTGTGTTTGCCGCAATAGTCCCATGCATACCGTGCATACCCAAAAAATATGGATTATCGTATTCTATACATCCCAGCCCGTTAAGCGTAGCAGTTACCGGAACGTCGCAAATTTTTATGAACTCGTTTATCTCCGGGCTTGCGTCGCTAATTATAGCTCCGCCCCCTACTATAACGACCGGTTTTTTCGCATCTGTAAGCATTTGAACGACTTTTTTCAATTGATTAGGATGCCCTTCTATATGAGGTTTATATCCCCTGATATTAATTTTACCTTCGTAATCAAATTCATAAGAACTCAAAAACACGTCTTTCGGTATATCTATTACAACAGGACCGGGTCTTCCCGTTCTGGCAATATGAAACGAGTTTTTAATAGTTTCCGCCAAATCCTCTATCTTATGTACTAAATAGTTATGTTTCGTAACGGCGTTCGTTATTCCTGTAACGTCGGCCTCCTGAAATGCGTCAATACCAATCATTGAAGTCGGAACTTGTCCGGTAATGCAGACTATCGGTACAGAGTCAAAATTTGCCGTAGCTAAGCCCGTTACGGTATTAGTCGCGCCGGGTCCGGAAGTAACGATAACCGCGCCGACCTTTCCAGTCGATCTGGCGTATCCGTCGGCGGCGTGAACCGCTCCTTGTTCGTGTCTAGTCAAAACAACGTTGATCTCCGGCGTTGAATATAGAGCGTCGAAAAGCGGAATAACCACTCCTCCGGGATAGCCAAATACCGTATCAACCCCTTCGCGTTTTAACGCTTCGATTACTATTTGAGAACCGCTTATTTTACTCATTTTTTGCCTCCTGTATATATAAAAAAAAAGCCACCCCGTAGCGGGATGGCTTATCTATTTATTGCATAATTATCCCGCCGTTATAGAGAAAAAGAGAACGACAGACACTATAAATAACCTTGATAAAATTTTCATTACCTAATCCTTATTTTATTTATAATAATAAATTTATTTATTGTCAAATATTTTTTTTTATTTTTATCTTTTTAATAAATAT
>JAGOCL010000468.1 GCA_017998755.1 Spirochaetota bacterium
GTTTTAATACTCTTAAATAAACGACTCCTATCTCGGCGTAAAAACTCTCTATCGCTTTTTTTGTTTCGGTAACAAACGGACCGACGACTATAACGAGCGTTTCGACGCCGCTTTTTACGACTACAAGCGGGTTTGCGCTAATATTCGGATGATTGTTATCTATTTGGCTCTTTTCGGCCGTTCCTTTTGGATAGCGTATCGCGCAGGGGGCGTCGAGAGAGTAAGCGTAGTCGAACATTATTTTCAATTCCATAGCGTCGCACGGCGCGAGAACGACGATATTTGGAATAGTTTTTAGAAGCGATATGTCGAACTGTCCTTGATGCGTCTCGCCGTCCGCTCCGGAAATACCGGCTCTGTCGATAGCGAAGATTACGGGCGATTTGCTAATGCATACGTCCTGAATTACCTGATCGATCGCTCGGGATAGAAACGTCGAATAGACGGCGAATACCGGCCGGAATCCCGAGTAACCTAAAGTGGAACAAAACGATACGGCGTGCTGTTCGGCAATACCGACGTCGAAAAAGCGGTCTGGGAATTTTGCCGCGAACAATTTAAGTCCCGTTCCATCCTCCATCGCGGCCGTTATCGCGATAATATTTTTATGATTACTCCCCATTTCCACAATTTTTTCAGAAAATATTTCGGTAAAAGTTTTCTCTATTTTCGGCTCAATTACTCCGTCGGACATAGTAAAAGGGGTAACTCCGTGAAAATTCGCCGGATTGCCCTCGGCAAGTTTAAATCCTTTACCTTTTATCGTTTTTATATGGAGCAATATCGGTCTTTTTACGTTGGTTTTGATTTTTTGCAATATTGTTACAAGATCGTCGATATTATGCCCGTCGATCGGTCCGATATATTCAAAACCGAGATTGGTAAAAATATTTTCAAAACCGAATAATAATTTTAGAACGCTTTCTATTTTTTTTGCGAACCAGAAAAAGAATCTAACTATCCCTTTTCTTTTTGTTACAGCTTTAATGTACGAATCGGTCAGATTTTGATAAAATTTTGACACAGTCAGCCGCGTGAAATGTTTCGATATAGCGCCGACGTTTTTACCTATCGACATATCGTTGTCGTTTAGTATGATAATTATAGGAATCTCGCGATTTCCGGTGAAATTCAGCCCTTCAAACGCTACTCCGCCGGTAAGCGAACCGTCGCCGATAACGACGATCGTATGCGAGTCGATACCGTTGAGTTTGTTAGCGATAGCAAATCCGGCGGCTTGCGAGATAGACGTCGAGGAATGTCCCGAATCGACCGAATCGTAAACTGACTCGGATATTCTGGTAAAACCGCTAATGCCGTTACGCGTCCTTATCGTGTCAAAATTAGTATTTCGACCGGTCAAAATTTTATGCGTATAAGACTGATGCCCGACGTCGAACACTATTTTATCTTTTGGAGCGTCGAAAACGTAGTGAAGAGCGACTGAAAGTTCGACAATTCCGAGATTGCTCGCCAAATGCCCGCCGTTTCGCGACATTGTCTCGATAATCTTGGCTCTAATCTCGGACGAGAGCTCTTCTAGTTTATCTTTTGGAATATTTTTTAAATCTTTCGGTCCGTTAATATTTTCTAACATAGAAGCCATTATAATAATATATCCTTATGCGTCAAATAAATCAATAAAATTTAAAATTGTTTTATAATTTATTTCAAAGATTTTGTATTTTAAAAGAAAATTAATATTTTTGTAAAATATTAATGATAGAAAAATATTGTTGTATAATCGGTAATAATGATATAATCGAGTTTATAAAGGGGAGAAAATGAAACGTCTGGGACTTATATTTTTAACTGTTATTATTTCGATAAAATTATTTTCGGTAGAGGATTTAACGCTCGATACGTTTTTCAACGAAGAAGAAATTAAGCAAACTTTAGACGGTAATATTTTATCCAAAATGTATGTGAAATTTAACGCAAAGAAAGAGAATACCGTAGAATTTATCGAAATTCCGCGAACTTCGTATAACGACGAGGATTTTTCGGTTTACGAAGTCGTTACAGACGAAAAATTCTTTTTACCTTACGACCTGGATTCTAGATCTTCGCTGGAATTCTACAATGCGCTTCTATCCTATTCAAAACTTGAAGGGATGGTCTACTATTCGAGAAGGGCTGGAAAGTCGAGCGAATTGATAAAGAAGAGTCATAGAGTAAAGTCGATATCGGAGAAAAAAGAAGAGGATATCGTATATTCTGAAATAAAACCGCAAGTTTCAAACTTGTTTCTGCAAAAAGACAACAAACTGGGGACTTTGTATTTCCGAAACGAGCTTTATAGCGTAAATAACGACTTTGTGATGATAAATAACTGCGTTGTTCCGATAAGTAAAGCGATTTTTACTCTTAACGATAAAAACGAATATAAAATCTACTCTTTTTTCTTATACGACGCCGAAAAGAAAGGATTTTTCGTTTATACGTTTCAAGCGATGAGAGTTAAACAAGACGGTTTATTAAAAAGCGGATTAATCGCGCCGACGACGTTTTCTAACAGACTTCGAGCGTCGACCGTTCATCTTGCTAAAATGTTAAATATAGATTGGGCCGATAAATTAAATCCGTGGCCGGGTCTCTACGATACTTATTGAAAGATATGACGGAAGATTTTTTTATCGGAATATTAAAC
>JAGOCL010000469.1 GCA_017998755.1 Spirochaetota bacterium
TAGCGCTTTTATGCTGGCTCTTGAAAAAAACGCCTCTATCGTTCCGGTCGTTATCAAAACTTGGAACGTTCTTAGACCCAGCGAGTATATAGTCAGAAATAACGATTTTAAAGTAAAATTCCTCGATATGATAAAATACGAAGACATAAAAGATAAAAATTACAAAGATATTTCCAACGAAATTCGCGAAAAAATGATTGCGGAACTCGAAAGTTTGAAGAATTAAAAAATAAATGCGAAATATTTTAAATAAAGATTGTTTGTTATAAAAATATGTATTATATATATGTAATATTGTATGTAAGATTTTGAGGTATATTATATGATAACCTATAGAAAAGAAGAGTTATTATCGTCTAGCAAGGTTGTAAGAGAATTTAGCAAACTGTTAAACCGCTTGAGATCAAATAGCGTAGAAAAAATCGCGGTAATGAGAAACAACTCAATAGAAGCGGTTATAATTCCTTTAAACGAATATGAAAGATTACAAGAAACGCAAGACATGATTGAACACAAAGAAATCTACAACATTGTAAAATAAAGAGAAAAAACTGAAAAAAGCTCAATATCCCTTGATAACATTTTAAAAGAATACAAAATAAATAAAAATGAGTTATAACGTTGAATTTCATATTGATTCTAAAAAAGAATTAGACGATATGAATGGAAGTTTATAAAAGCGCTCGAAATAGAATATAAAAAAAAAGAGCCGGTTGAGCGGCTCTTTTCGATATATAAATATAGATTATCTCTTTGAAAACTGAAATCTTTTTCTGGCTTTTTTCTGTCCGTATTTCTTTCTTTCAACCATACGAGGATCTCTTGTTAAAAACTTGTTCGCCTTTAACGCGGAATGGTTAGTATCGTTTAGTAAATCAAAACCTCTCGCAATACCGTGTCTTATAGCTCCGGCTTGTCCCGACAAACCCCCGCCGTAAACGTTAACTAACAAATCTTGATCGTTCTTAAAATTTATAGCTTCTAAAGGTTGTCTGATAATCATAACGTAATTACCCGCCGGAAAATACTCGTTTACGTCTTTTCCGTTTACAATTATCTTTCCATTTCCTTTTACAATTCTGACTCTGGCAACCGAAGTCTTCCTTCTACCTGTAGCAAATATAGCGTTATTAACTTTTTTAGCTCCCGACATATTTTCTCCTATTTATCAATTATATCTGAACCGATTCCGGTTTCTGCGAAATTTGACCGTGTTTATCGTCTTTATATACTCTAAGATTTTTAAATAATTTCCTGCCTAAAGGCCCTTTCGGCAACATCCCCTTAATAGCCAACTCCAAAGGTCTGGTCGGAAACTTTCCCTGAAGAACGTTAAAAGTAGCCGTCTTAAGACTACCTAAATACCCCGAATGGGTGTAATATATCTTTCCGTCGCCTTTATTTCCTGTAACTACAATCTTTTCAGAATTTATAACAATAACGTTATCGCCGGTATCCAAATATGGAGTGTAAATCGGCTTGTTTTTCCCTCTAAGAATTATCGCGGCTTTTGCGGCTACCTTGCCCAATGTTTGTCCGGCCGCGTCTATAATAAACCATTTCTTTTCTACGTCTTTAGGTTTAACATTATATGTTAAATATTTTTTCATACTATCTCCTATCAAGTCTTTTCAGAGACGACATTATAACATTTATTTCTATTTAGTCAATAAATTTTAATCGTTTTTTTTGTTCTCCGCGAAAATTATCATATTAGCCGTTTTATAGCCCGAACCGATAACCGACGGATATCCGCCTCCGGGATATATAGTAGAACCGACTACAAACAAACCTTTAATAGAAGTAAAAGTCGGAAGCCGTCTCATACCCGATTGATCGACAATATGGCTCGGTCCGTAAATTGAACCCTTGGGATTGAAAGTATATCGATACATTGTCTTTGGCGTCCCTAATTCTTTAACGACTATATGTTTACTCAACCCGGGGAGATATTTTTCTACTCTTTTTATAAAAATCTCCGTTACCCTATTTTTCCTCTTCTGATACTCGTATGCGCTCAGATTCTCCCAATTCTTGATATGATCCAGACTTATAATCGTGATAATACCTTTCCCCTCTGGCGAGGATTTCGGATCGATTTTTGTATAATTTGAACAGCTCAAGAAGCAGTTCTCGTAATCGCCGCTTAATATACTTTGATAATTTTTTTCGTGGTCGTATTCCGGAAAAACTGCAAAACTGTGATCTGTAAAAGATAACTCGGCGGGATCGCAGTCCAATCCCAAATACAACTGTATAGCCGATAGAGAATACTCAAGCTCTTCGACTTTTCTTCTGATCCTCTTTTTAATCTGATCCTCGTCGGTTAGTTTAACATATGTGTCTAAGGCGTTGGCGTTAGAAATAACCATATCCGAATAAAAAATCTCCCCTTGGTCGGTTAATACCCCGTTGACTTTGCCGTCGGCTATAAGTATTTTTTTCACCTCCGTATCCAGCAATACTCTTCCGCGAGCGCCGACTACAACGTCCGCCAAGGCGTTCGATAACTCCTGAGAAGACCCTTCTATATATCCGCCGGCGTTCTCAAAATAATTTACGCTCGTTACTATATAGATCAACGAAGCCAATCTATCCGGCGGAAGCCCTCCGTACCACCAGAAATTCGATAATATACTTTTTAACTTT
>JAGOCL010000470.1 GCA_017998755.1 Spirochaetota bacterium
ACAAAAAGACAAAGACTCCATGCGTGAATTTGATGCGTTGCGCTATTAATTACGCCGACATAGTAAACACCGTTAGCCCGAGCTATATGTATGAGATTATGAAGCCGGACGACATGAAAAGAAATTTTATCGGCGGTAGAAATCTTGAGGAAGACCTTATTAACGTTTTTAACAGAGGAGCCCTATACGGCGTGTTGAACGGATGCGATTATAAAAGTCACGATCCGAGTTTTTTAGACCCTCCGTATAACAAAATTATTTATAATTGGCAGGATATCAAGAATGCCGGTAAAATAAAATTTATAAAAAATTTTAAAAAGATTATTGAAGAAACTATAGAAGATAAAAATGAAAATCCCGATCTTAAAAATTATCAGATAATAAAGAAGAAGTTGAAGAAGTTGGACGATACCGATTCGTGGCTGGATAAACCGCTTATTTTGTCCGTTACTCGAGTAGTAGATCAAAAAGTAAAAATATTGCTGGAAGATTATGAAGACGAGAAGGTTATCGATAAAATATTGAAAAAAGATATTGTGTTTTTTGTTATCGGAAACGGTAATCTCGAAGAGGAACTGGAGTTTATAAATAAATACGACAATTGTTTTTATTTTAGGGCGTTTAATAAAAAGCTGGCAGACAGGTTATACTCCGTATGCGATCTTTTTTTGATGCCGTCGGATTTTGAGCCTTGCGGGATCAGTCAGATGATCGCTATGGCTTACGGGACTATACCGATTGTGAATAAGATCGGCGGGCTTAACGACACCGTTACCGATATGACTAACGGATTCGCATACGGCGGTACAAACAGAGAGTCGGCGAAATTTAATTTAATAACGCTTATTGATAAAATTTTATATTTTTATAAAAACAAAGAACTTTGGCGAGATATACAAAACAACGCTTTATCGACAAGGTTTGAGTGGTCAAAATCCGCCGATAAATATATTAATTTATACGATAGGGCTTTAAACTCGTAATTTTTTATTTGACTTATAACTATAATTTTCTATAATGACGAAAAAAAAGCAAGGATTATTAAGAATGAATACAAATAACGTTAAGAAATTTTTATCCGGAAATGAAGCAATTTCAGCCGGAGCTTATAACGCCGGTTGTTCGGTCGGAGCGGGGTATCCGGGCACCCCGTCTACGGAAATACTTGAGAACTTCTCTAAATACGACGACGTTTACTCCGAATGGTCGGTAAACGAGAAGGTAGCTTTGGAAGTGGGACTAGGGGCGTCTTTAGCCGGCGCGAGAACTTTGGTTACTATGAAGCACGTAGGAGTCAACGTCGCCGCAGATCCGCTTTTTACCGCCGCGTATATTGGGGTAAAAGGGGGACTGGTAATAGTTTCGGCGGACGATCCCAATTTACATTCGTCTCAAAACGAGCAAGACAACCGCAACTATGCAAAAGCGGCTAAAATCCCGGCGCTTGAGCCCTCAGATTCGCAAGAGGCTTACGATTTTACTAAGCTGGCTTTTGAGATCAGCGAGAAATTTGATACTCCGATATTTTTGAGGACTACGACGCGAATCGCTCACTCAAAAGGAGCGGTAGAGTACGCCGATAGTAGAGAAGTTTTAGAACGTCGGGAATTTGAAAAAAATCCTAAGAAATACGTTATGATACCGGCTTTTGCCAGAGAAAGGCATTTCTTCGTTGAAGATAGAATCAAACTTCTAGCCGAGTACGCGGAATCTTCAGATATCAATAAGGTAGAAATATCGAACAGCAAAACCGGTTTTATTACTTCCGGGATCAGTTACAATTACGTCAAAGAGAATTATCCCGAAGCGTCAATCCTGAAACTCGGGATGGTCTATCCGCTACCGAAAAAAAAGATTTCCGATTTTATTAGTAAGATGGATAAGGTATATGTCGTTGAAGAGCTCGATCCTTTTTTTGAGACAGAGATAAGGTCTTACGGTTTTACCGGCGTCGAAGGGAAGAAACTGTTCCCGATAACGGGGGAATTTAGTCCCGATCTGATCAAATCGGCGATAACCGGCGAAAAACTCGAAAGTTGCGATATAGACGTTAAAATACCGCCGAGACTTCCGGCTTTGTGCCCCGGATGCCCTCATAGGACTGTATTTGGAATGCTCAGGAAATACAGCCCTATTATAACCGGCGATATAGGTTGCTATACGCTGGGAGTTATGCCGCCGTTTAATTCTTTGGATACCTGCGTCGATATGGGCGCAAGCATAACGGTCGCTCACGGGATAGACATAGTCGATAATAAACAGAAGGTAGTTTCGATTATAGGAGATTCTACTTTCGCCCACTCCGGAATAACGGGGCTTATTAACGCCGCTTATAATAAAAGGAATATATTGGTTATAGTTCTTGACAACGGGACTACGGCAATGACCGGTATGCAACCGAACCCGTTTACCGGCGAAACAATAAAAGGGGAAGAGGCTTTCAGTCTGGATTACGGTAAACTTGCCGAAGCGGTTGGGATAGATAGCGATAATTTTGCTACGGTAGACGCTTACAAGCCGGCCGACGTAGAAGCGGCGTTATCAAGACTGACTAAAACAAAAAAGCTCTCTTTATTAATAATTAAAGGACCTTGCGTTATATTGAAGGGGAAGAAAAAGAACTAAACAAACGGATAAATATTAATGAAT
>JAGOCL010000034.1:0-1928 GCA_017998755.1 Spirochaetota bacterium
AATTTATTTCTTAAAGTTACCTATTATTTCTCGGGCGAACTCGGAGCATTTTATCTCGGTAGCGCCTTCCATCATTCTGGCAAGATCGTAAGTAACTTTCTTGGATTTTATAGCTTTTTCCATTCCGGAAACTATCATTTGAGCCGCTTCGTTCCAACCTAGATGTTCTAACATCATTACGCTAGAAAGTATTATGGATCCGGGATTGACCTTATCCATATTGGCGTATTTGGGCGCAGTACCGTGAGTCGCTTCAAAAATCGCTATCGTGTCGGACATATTAGCGCCGGGAGCAATTCCGAGACCGCCAACTTGAGCGGCTAAAGCGTCGCTGATATAGTCTCCGTTCAAATTTGGGGTAACTATTACTTGATATTCCGAAGGTCTTAATAACGCTTGTTGAAACATAGCGTCGGCGATTCTATCGTTAAGAAGTATTTTACCGGCGGGAAGTTTTCCGTTATATTTATCGTTAAGCTCAGTTTCAGTTACAATTATATCGCCGAATTCTTCTTTTGCTACCTCGTAACCCCACTCTTTAAAAGCGCCTTCGGTAAATTTCATAATGTTGCCTTTATGAACTAAAGTAACGACGGTTTTTTCCTGATCAATAGCGTATTTTATCGCTCGTCTGGTTATGTTTTTACTTGCTTCCGGAGACATAATTTTAATTCCGATTCCGGACGTTCCCGTAATTTTGCAGTTCATTTCGTTGTTGAGAAATTGTATAACTCTTTTTGCGTCTTCGCCGTTTGATTTCCACTCGATACCGGCGTAAACGTCTTCGGTATTTTCGCGAAAAACTATCATATTAACAAGTTCGGGAGTTTTCATTGGAGACGGAACTCCGTCAAAATATCTGACTGGTCTGATGCATGCGTATAGGTCTAGAACTTGTCGCATAGTAACGTTCAGACTTCTTATGCCTCCGCCAATTGGAGTTGTGAGAGGACCTTTTATTCCGACTTTATATTTTTTAAAAGAATCAAGCGTTTCTTCAGGCAACCATTCGCCGGTTTTGTTGAAAGATTTTTCTCCGGCAAAAACCTCCGTCCAATATAGCTCTTTTTCGCCATTATACGCCGTTTTGACCGCCGCGTCGACTACTTGTATCATAGCTTTCGTAATATCCGGCCCCGTTCCGTCCCCTTCTATAAAAGGTATAATCGGATTGTTTGGTACTTTTATTGATTTACCGTCTGTTTCTATAATGGAACCTTTGATATTATCTTTAATAGTCTGAAGCGCCATAAAAAACTCCTTAATAACTCTTTATTTATTCCAAATCATATACTTCGAATTTTCTTCGAGTTCGTATAATTTTATTTTTTCTTCTAAAGTAAGATCTCCCTTAATCCCTATTCCTTTGCATCGCCTCTTTTCTAAATCGATATATTCTTTAGATTCGACGATATAAGGCCAATAAGGATAAGTTCTACACTGAATCGGTCTGGCGTTATATACGGTACATCCGTTGTTCCATAATATACAATCGTAATTTTTCTTTTCTTTTAAAGCTACGACGGGTATTTCGCCTTTGTAAATTTCCCTACAATATTTAGTCAAGAAATCGTTTAAAGATAAATTGAGAATCTCAGATATGTTTTCTGCGTCTTCTTGAGTTAGAAAAACCGCTCCCGGCTCTAACCGACAACAATTAGAACATCTTTGACAAGAGAAATCTAAGTTTTTAATATTTTCAAGAATTATTTTATCCATAAGTATTGTAAAAGTAAAAACAGAGCGAGATAAAAAAATGGGGAGAGACGGTTTCGAACCGCCGTACTCGTAAGAGAACAGATTTACAGTCTGTCGCCTTTAACCACTCGGCCATCTCCCCTTAAGAACTTAGCTGGAGATGGGACTTGAACCCGCAACCTGCTGATTACAAGTCAGCTGCTCTGCCATTGAGCTACTCCAGCGTTAAC
>JAGOCL010000034.1:2028-11921 GCA_017998755.1 Spirochaetota bacterium
AAACTTGTCAAAGAGGGGTATGAATTTAAAAGCGATACCGATTCGGAAGTAATAGCTCATTTAATTGAAAAAAATTATACGGGAGATTTTGAACAAGCTTTCTATAATACTTTACAATTATTGGAAGGAACTTACGGGATAGTCGCTTTGTCGGCGGAAAATCCAGACGTTCTTATGGCCGCCAGAAAAGGAAGTCCGCTTGTTATCGGAGTAGGTAACGAGGAAATGTTCATAGCCAGCGACGTTAGCGCATTTTTGGGCTACACTAAGCAGGCCGTTTATCTTGACGATTACGAAATAGCGATATTAACAAAAGATCAGTTTATTACAAAAGATTTCAGACTTGAAGAAAAAGATAAAAAGATTAACATTATAGATTGGGACGCAGACTCTCTGGATATGGGCGGATTTCCGCATTACATGTTGAAGGAAATTTTTGAACAACCGGAGAGCATCAAGAGAGGTTTTGCCGGAAGAATTGTGCCGAATATCGGTACGACTAAACTCGGCGGGCTCAATCTTACCCCTCAAGAACTTTTTAATATGGAGAAGGTAAATATCATCGCTTGCGGAACAAGTTATCACGCAGGTCTTGTCGGTTCGTACGCTATAGAAGATCTTGCCCGGCTTCCTTCGAGAGTAGATATCGCTTCCGAATATCGAAGTAAAAATCCTATTATCCAAAAAGGGACGCTGTTTTTTGCCGTTAGCCAGTCGGGCGAAACTATCGACACTTTGCTTGCTATGCGTGAAATTCAGAGGAAAGGGGGCAAGGTTCTTGGAATTTGTAACGTCGTCGGAAGCTCTATACCGCGAGAAAGTAACGGCGGAGTTTACGTACATTCGGGACCCGAGATATCGGTCGCTTCTACTAAAGCGTTTACGTCTCAAATGACTGCATTATATCTTTTTGCGATACTCATGGCCCGTATGAAGGATATGAGTTTTCATAGAGGGAAGGAGTTAGTTGAAGAACTGGAGCGTATTCCTGCGAAAATACAAGAAATATTATCTAACGTAAGTCATATAGAAGAAATAGCGAATAAATTAACATATTTGGATAATTTCCTGTTTCTAGGGAGAGGTATAAGCTATCCGGTAGCTCTTGAGGGCGCGTTGAAATTAAAAGAGATAAGCTACGCTCACGCCGAAGGGGGAGCCGCCGGCGAGATAAAACACGGGCCGATAGCGCTGATTGATAAAAATACTCCGGTAGTTTTTATCATTCCGAAAGATCAGCAGTATGAGAAGACTCTTTCCAATATTCAGGAAGTCCGATCCAGAGGGGGGATATTATTAGCGATTTGCGCTAAGGGGGACAAGAACGTCTCTTCCTTAGTAGATTATACTATCGAGGTTCCGGAAACCGATCCGATTTTTTCGCCGCTATTGACGATTATTCCATTACAGCTTTTGGCTTATTATATAGCGAGGAACAAAGGCCGCGATATAGACAAGCCTAGAAATCTTGCTAAATCGGTAACGGTTGAATGATAATTGCAAAGAGATATACAGTATCAGGCCTTGTTCAAGGAGTAGGTTACAGATATTTCGTTACTATGGCGGCCGGCGAGTTTGATATTCGCGGTTATGTGAAAAATTTATTTAACGGCGACGTAGAGGTTTACGCTATCGGCGACGAAGCGGAGCATAAAGAACTATTTAAACGCTTAAAAACAGGACCGTCGCATTCAAGGGTTAGGGACGTGATTGTCGAAAACTGTATTGTTTTAGACAGATATACCTCTTTTATAGTTGAATTTTGACGGTTTAAATATAAACTTTGACAAAACTTCGGTATTTATATATGATGACTAAATTTATTTTTGGAGCGGGAATTGTTAAGAACATTTGATTTTGTTTTCAGAGGCGCCGTTGTAATCGGAGTCTTGACCCTATTATTGAGTAATTTCAGGCAAATTCGTCGTAATCGTATAGAAAACGAGAATCGCGAAACTATAAAGTACTACAGGACAAGTTTTCAATGGTTATCTACATACGCGAGCTATTTTACGTCTGTATTAACGGGGCTTGCTATATTTAGGATAGGATCGTTATTAAAAATCTTAAGTAACGGGGAGATTCAGTTTGGGATATTTAACGTTGTTTTATTACAAAACGAAGACGTTCTGAAAATTCAATCCGCTATTATATTTATAGGGGTTGTCGGATCGATTTTGTATATTTTCTTTTCAATTGTTATGAATTTAGGTTATTTAAAACTAGGCAAAAATTTTTCTATAAATATAGACATTAAAGACGGTAATAAGCTGGTAAAAAATGATATATACGGCATTATCAGACACCCGATATATCTGTCAGAGATCATACTGCCTTTAGCGGCCGGTTTTGCCTTGCAATCGTGGACGCTGTTTTTATGGGGTTTAATAGTAGTTCTTCCATTGTACATAATAAGGGCGAAAAAAGAGGACGAACTACTTCTGCATTACTACGGCGATAATTTTGCCGAATACAAACTCAGAGTAGGCGGTTTTTTTCCGTATTTTAAAAAATAACATTATGCAGTATACTATAGCGTATGAAGACGAATTTTTGTTAATTGCGGATAAACCTCAAGGTATGCCGGCCGCTATGGGAGAAAAAGGATCGCTTTGCGAAGCGGTTTTTAAGGACCGGCCCGAATTATCGCGAGTAAAGGGATATAAAGAGGAAGAGGGGGGGCTTTTAAATAGGCTTGATAATGAAACCGGCGGTCTTACTCTTTTCGCTAAAAGCGTCGAGGCTTTTTCATATTATAAGAAATTAATGGAAAACGAAAATATTGAAAAATTTTATAAAGCGATAGTTTACGGCGTTCCAAATAAAACTTCGGGTATTATCGACTATCCTATCGCTCATCATTATAGCGACGATAAAAGAATGTCAATAGTTCTCGACGATAGGACGAAATATCGCGGGAAAGTCCGTTTTTCGATAACAGAATGGGAGATTATTGAGAGCTCGGTAAAATATTCTTTATTACGAATAAAAATAAAAAAAGGGATAAGACATCAGATAAGAGTTCATCTTTCAAGTATAGGGCATCCGATTTTGGGAGATAAGCTTTATTGTAAAAAAAAAGACGACTACGCTAACCATTTCTTATATTCATATGGGCTAAATTTCAGGTCCATGGACGGAAAAGATATAAAATTAGAGATAGCTACCCCGTTTGATAATAATATTCAAGGTTTATAGAGTTATTATTGTTTCAAGATAAGCGGATTTCCTGTAAGGATCAAAAAAAAGCATAGGATGGACTCTTGCGGTAGGTAGAGCGTTGAAAGGATTTAGTATATATCCTAAAATATGTAGTCCTATATAAGGTGTCGATAAAAGATACGTCGATATTTCGTCAAATACTACGGCGGCGACTACGGCAATCCCCGGATTTTTTAGAAACTGTTCAAAACTTGAATTCATAAAAAACGGTCTTACAGTAAATTCATACAACGCCGAAGTTAAAAATATTTCTAAAATCATAAGCGCCGGATGATAATTTTTAGATCTGAGATATAACGCCATAGACGAAAAAAAGAACGGCTCGATCAAGTTTTTTGCATACATATCCCCCACTAATACCGTTACAGGCGCCCCGCTATCGTATCTGACAATCTCTCCGTTAGCGTCTGAAAGCGGTTTGGTAACGGGGTCGATTCTTCCCGAAGCGAAGGGCTCCATTTTTAGTCTGTCGGCAAAAGTCGCCCCCGCATCGGGGCCCGAAATAAATTGGGGCGCATTTTCCCAGACGGGATACGTTACGGCGAAACACAGCCATAAGCTTGCGTATAATATCAAAGGGTCGGTCGCGTATTCGACTGCGGTAATCTTCTTTAATTTTAAAGGTTTAGAAAATTCCGTATTTGTTTTAAAAGTTTTATAGTCCGGTAAATAAGAAAAAGTATAGTTATAAGACTTAATTGAAGCGAAAGAGTAAAATGAAATAGACAAAAAAAGTAATGATATTAATAATTTCTTTTTCAGAAAAAAACCGGCGAGAAAACTGTAAAAAAACGTATTACCGGACATGGAGTTTTTTATTGAAATAACTTTTTTATATAATTTATATCTCATAAATTATTTTATCCATTATAATTTCTGAATTCCTCGAAGCCGTTTTGTTTTTTATTATATAAGCTACCATTGTTATTTTTCCGGAATATAGAACCTATCCGCGTAACGGAATTTTGTTAATAGAATGGTTAAGAAAAATAGCCAGTGGAGGGAATCGAACTCTCAACCTATTCATTACGAGTGAATTGCTCTACCATTGAGCTACACCGGCGTTTCCGCTATACTAACATATTTTTCCTATTTTTCAATAAATAATTGAATTTTTTTACGATAATTTTTGGAATTATTAGCGCGTCTGCAGTAATATTATATTCGTAATATTCCGCATATAAATTTATTAAATCCGCTTGTATTTTTTTAAAAATTGAAATATAATAGAAGAATAAAAACGTAGGGGTTATTATGAAAAATATTTTGGTTGTTGACGATGAAATCAATATTCAAAATTTATTAGAAGATATTCTTGTAGGAGAAGGTTATAAAATTTATTTATCCGACGGCGGGGAAGAATCTATAAACATTATCAAAACTAATAAAATTGATCTTATAATTTTAGATATGATGATGCCTAAAGCGTCGGGGCAAGAGCTGTATACTTCCATGAAGATTAAGCTTGAAGGGGAAGGGAAAAAAGCTCCTCCAGCAATTATCTTAACGGCGCACCCCGGAGCGGAGAATACGCAGTTCTTATTAATGATGGAAGCGGGTATAAAAAAGTTGATTCCCAAACCGTTTCAAATAAGCGAGCTTTTAGACGCAGTCAAAGAGTGTATTAATTAATAAGAGATTTTTCTTTTTCAGTTCTATAATTTTTAAGCAACGTTATATAATCGTTAGCGGCCGAATCTATCTCTTTTTCAAGTTTTTCCGCAGTATCTGAAAGTTCGATTTTGTCAATGATAGATCTGCCGATGTTTATAGCGGCTCTTTTATAATTCGTTTCTAACATACCTAATTTCTTTAATTTACCGTCGCTCATAAATTATTAAAAACCTCTCGTTTAAAAATAATAGCCGTAAATATAGCATAATTGAACTATAAAAACAATTAAAATATGATATTTCTATAATATAAAAAAATTTTAACTCAAATTATCTCTTGATATTATTAATTTTTTTATATAATATCGAATTCAAACTATAACGAGGGAAAAGATGAAAAAAATTCTATTTATAGGTTCCGGCAATATGGGTCAGGCGATTATCGGCGGACTGATAAAATCCAATACCGCGCTTCCAAACGACATTTATATTTATGAAGTTAATTCGGTAACGAGAGAAGCCACTATTAAAAAATTTAACGTTATGGAGTACGCCTCTGTCGCCGCTTCCCTAAAAGAATTTGATATAATAGCGTTGGCCGTAAAACCTCAAGTTTTTAAAAATTTTGATAACGACTCGATAATGGTTAAACTTAGAGAGTTTACTACCCCGGATCAAGCGATTGTTTCAATTATGGCGGGGATTACGATAAAAAAAATTCAGGATTTTTTTGGAGCCGATAAACAGGTCGCGCGAGTAATGCCAAATACTCCCGCCTTGATCGGGGAGTCGATGAGCGCTATATCCTATTCAAAAGGATTTGCCGATGAAAAAAAGCTGTTTGTCGAAAATATTTTTAAAGGAATCGGAAAAATCGAGATTGTCGACGAGTCGTTGATGAACGCAGTAACGGGTCTTAGCGGATCGGGGCCGGCTTATCTCTTTGTATTTCTGGAAGCGCTTATTCAAGGGGGAGTTTTATCGGGATTATCAAGTCAAACGGCGGAAAAACTTGCCGTTCAAACCGTTTACGGTTCGATCAAAATGGTCGGCGGGGATAAAACGATAGAAGAACTCAGACGAATGGTAACTTCTCCCGGAGGAACGACAATCAACGGTATATCAATATTGGAGAGAAATTCATTTAGAAGCGCCGTTATGGAAGCCGTGAAGAAGGGAACAGACATATCCAAGGAATTAAATAATTAGGAATATATATGGACAGAAACGAAATTGGTTACCGCAAATCTATCAAAAATAACGGAGATATTGTGTACGAAACTCAGTGGTCGCCGTATTACTATGCGCAAAGTAAATTCGACGTTTTAAAAAAATTAACGGAAATGACTGGAATATATGTAGTGTTTTATTTGAATAAATATAAAAGACTCGCGCCTATTATGCTAGGCGCGGCTTGGTACACGGGACTAAGGCCCTCCATGCTGAGAATTTACGACAAATTTGCAGAAAATATCATACCAAATGAAGTTAAAAACCTAGTCGAAAACGAAAAAATTTATTATAAATTTCTAGAGATTTACGATCTCGAAGATTTTATAGATATATTTTACAAATGTTGCGACATTTACGGCGAAGCTTATATCGACAATAACGGTTTAGAGAAAACAGATAGAACCGAAAGAGTCTATCTGATCGATCATAAAACTAAAATTTTTAAAAGGAGCTTAAGTTGAACGCAAAGAATTTATTAATTATAGGATTATTGATATCAATATCCGGAGCGGTTTTTCTTTTAGTTACGTTAAATAATTTATTCCGCGAGAAGAAATTTACTACCGAAGGAATTATCGGGGACGCCGTCGTTTCCGAAAGATTTACAAGCAGAACCAGTAAAGAAGTATCGTTTAATTATTGGTTTAAAGTAAAGTACTTAGATCTAACAGAGAGGGAATTTGAACTAAGCTCTGAAGTATCCAAAGACTTTTGGGACGAACATCCTGAAAATTCTTCCGTAAAGATACGTTATTTGAAAAGCGATCCTAATAAAGCCGATATAATTGGAGCGTTTCCTCATAAGGCGAATTTCTTGACATATATTATAATTTCAGCCGTTGCGATAATCGCCGGGATAGCTATTTTATTAATTGGGATAAAGACAAAGAACTAAAGATACCTTCTTCGATAGCCGGCTCTGAAATTTATTATTTTTTGTACTTCTCAAGCTGTTGTTTGGAGCCGATCTCTTCGACGTCTTTATATAACGAGTTGATTTCTTCTTCTAATTCTTCATAAGCTTTTAAGGCGGCGTTCATCGCTTCGGAATTTATATCAATTTTATCGTCGTACATTTGCCAAACGGTTGTTCCGTTTTTATCCATGTATCCCCAATTATCTTCTTTTATCCACCAACAAAGCCCATTTTTAAAATTTGAAACCAAATCGTATTGATTATTTATTATTATCTCGCCTTTTTTATTAATAAAGCCCCATTTCCCGTCTTTTTTTACCGGAGCCATATTTTCAGAAAATATACCGGCGGAGTCGAATTGAGGAGTGATTGTTATTTTCCCGTTTTCGTTGATGTAACCGCAGAGAGCGCCGATTTGAGCGGGAGCTAAATCCTCGCTAAAAGAACCCGCCGCGTCAAATTGAGGTTTTATTTCCATTTCGCCTATTACGTTTATGTATCCCCATTTTCCTTTATCTTTTACCGGAGCCAACCCGGATTCCGAGAAACTATAAGCGTCGTCAAATCCTTTAACGGCGATAATTATCGAGCCCGTATCGACGATATACCCCCATTTCTTTCCGATTCTTACCAGAGCCAAATCTTTGGTAAATTCGTACGCTTCGTCAAATTCCGGTTTGATAAGCGAGTTGCCGTAAGCGTCGATATATCCCCATTTTTTTCCGACTTGAACGGCCGTTAAGCGTTGAGAGAAATTACCCGCGCCGTTATATTGCGGTTTGATAAAGAATTCCCCTTTTTTGTTAATATATCCCCACTTTCCGCCTATTGAAACCGCCGCTAAATCTTGCATGAAAGGTCCGGCTTGATCAAATTGAAAATTAATTACAACTTTTCCGTTATTATTGATATATCCCCATTTTCTATCAAGAGCGACCGGAGCGAGTCCTTCCGAAAAATCTCCGGCGTTACTGAATTTGGGATGGATAACTATTTCTCCGGAATTATTTATAAATCCATAGTAACCTTCGGTTGTCCATATAATAAAAAGGGAGGAGTTGTCTAATGCGCCTGCAAACGTAAAATATAAAAAACAAAATATAATAATAAAAGTTCTTTTCATTATAATTCTCCGGTCGGCCGACAAAGCGCGCTTATTTATAAGTAATTATAATACAAAGTTACATAAAGTCAATATTTTAGAGGTTAAATAATAAATTATTGAGTTTAATTAAATTATTTTGCGTAAATTTAATATTAATATTTACAATTATTTTTTTTAATAATAATATTCCGCTATGAATAAAATTTTATTTTTACCAATTTTGCTATCGTTTCTTTTCTCATGCGTTACTTCCAAACCGAAAGTGGAAGATTATTTTGTTGAGAAGGAAAAAATTGAAAAGTACAATTTATACGGGTATATAAAATTTGGTTTGACCCAATGGGATTACAACTTCAAATATAACGACGTTCTGATAACAGGAACTATTATAAATAAATATTCGAGGCATTTAATTGATTTTAAAATAGGCGATAAAGCATTAATCGGAAGCGTTTATTTTAAAAACAATAAATATAATGTCGACGCGTCTTTCGACAGGGCGGTTATAACGGGCGGTATAACCATACAAGATAATGCGGAAATATGGAAAGTATTATTCAACGATAAAACGCTCGAAGGATCAATAACAGAAAATTTTGATTATTACAAATTTGATTTATTTTTAGATAAAATAAAATTGGCCGGAACTCGCTCAAGAAATTCGGGGCAAGATTTATTATCGTTGGATTTTGACAAAAGGTATATGATCGGCTTGGTAAAAAGCGGATTCGGCGATAAAAGGTATTTGCTTAACGCAGGGGTACTGTCGGACGAAGAGATAATATTTTTTCTTTTTTCCGACGCGATCCGGCTTATACGAGACGGCGAAAACAGAAGATAATCTTCATTGTTTTAATTAAAAAAAGGTTCTATATTTATTTCATCGTTTGGAAATTTTAATAAATCAGGACTTGTTTCGTCGAACAATTTCTCATATTCAACTCTGTTCATGTTTACGGCTCCGTATTTATTTTTATAAGGGATGGGCATGCCAAGATCCCAATAGGCGAACCCGTTGACTTTTAAAAAAAGCCCCAAAGCGGACATTTGTATATTACCCGCGCAATTTTTAAGAAAAAAACCCGACAGACTCGTATAAACGTTTCTGACGATGAATCCAATTTCTCCTGCGATTAATTCGTCTCCCTCCCATAGCTCGATAGAATGTACGCCGATTTTAAAGTTTGCGCCAATATGTATCGCCTTAAATCCTTCGACTAAAGGGGGGTATAGCCAGTTGAATCCGTAAATATTATGAATATTATTAATACAAAGGTCGAAATTTTTATCAAAAGTCAAACGCATATTTTTGGCGTATCGGCGGACGCTTCCGGGAATGTGGAGTTTATCAAACGTTATTATACTTTTATATAAATGATATTTAACGGTAAGAAAATGTCGGTCAAGTAATTTTACGGCCATAGGGAAAAAACCATACGAGCAACATTCTTCGATAATCGCCGGAGAGAAATCGTTTGAAACGCAATATTCGGATTCAAAGTTGTTCGATAATTTATCAGGGATTAGTTTTATTTCGTTTATTGAATTAATTATTGGAGAACTGTCTAAAATATAGAGAGAACACAAATCTTCATAGCTAATTCCGTTGTCAGTGGTTAGTTTTGCGATATCCGCGTTGGAAGAAATGAGGAGTTTGACAAGCTCTTCTGAAGTCAATTTATTTTACCTTATCGTTTGGGAAAAATATATTTACAAATATTCAATATTATACGTTTTTGTTTTAAAAAAAACAAGAAAATTAATGTAAAATAAGTATATTAGATTATGGGCTTTGTTTAAAGAA
>JAGOCL010000471.1 GCA_017998755.1 Spirochaetota bacterium
ACAAAAAAATAAAAAATCCTATTAATAAAATCAAAACAGTTTTTCTAAACCGCTCGATTAGAATAAATAATATCAAAAAAATAACAAGAATTAAGAATAAAGCTACAAAAAGAGAAAAAAGGAGTATTTTAGGTAAAAAAAATATTATCCTTTGATTCATTATCTCCTGCTCTCCGGATTTTGGATTTTTTAATAAAATATTGTATAAAACCTTTAAATTAAAATATAAATCCTTATCAAAAGGATTAAAGAGTAATCCCCTCTCAAAATAAAATCGGGATTCTCCGTAACGCTCTAATTTAAAATAACAGGAACCGACGTTAAAATTTAATTCAAAATTATCAATATTATTATCATTTTTTATTTTCAAGAAATAATCGAGAGCTTTTTCATATTGTTTATTATTGTAATGTTGAAGAGCAGAATTAAATAATTTATTTACATCCTCTGATGAATAAATATTAAGAGTTAAGTATGAAATAATTATAAACGCTACCGTTATCTTAGTTTTCATTTTTTTTCTCCGTTTCTATAGCGTATATGATCTTTTTTATATCTGAAATCTTATCGTTTATATCGTTTTTTTCCGTTCCAAAACCGCCAAATCTAGCCATATCAAAACTAAGTATAATATCTTTCAATTCGTCAATTTGCTCGTCTTCCAAATACTCGCTAAGTTTGTCCTTTATTCCTTTAGCGGTAAATTCGACCGAATCAATATTAAATTTTGAAATAAAGTATTTTTCAAGAATTTTATACAAATTATCAATCAAAACAGTCTGTTTCTCGCTTTTTAACTTTGAATTCAGCTTATTAATATCTCTTAAGAAAACTTTATAAGCGTTTTTTCTATTAATCTCAGTTAAATTCTTATTCTTACTAAATATTAAATATTTACCAAAAATATAAATCATTATAGACAAAATTAAAATCAAATATGAATAGACTACTATTTTGATTATAAAATCGTAAGTTAGCAACTTTGAAGTATTCCCGATACCGGTCTTTATATACGATATGTCTCTTATAGTATTCAAATCGACGTCTTTTAACGAACCGTTATTCTCCTGTTCTTCCGATCTTACTATTCTGGATTCTTCCGCCTCTTTATTGTTATGGTCTACTTTTAAAATTATTTTTTTACCTTTTAAAGTCGTATAAGCGTTAGTTTCCGGATTGAAAAAAGAAAAATCGCCAACCGTTATAGTTTGATTTCCGGATCTATTCGGCGAAAGAAGAATCTCCCATTTTTTTGTTTTCTTACCGTCTCTCAGGTTTTCAATGTTATTTTTTGAAGAATATACGTCGACGTCGCCGGAAATATTGTAATTAATATCTTTTAGATTGTGGAAATTGCCTTCGCCGGCTATAACGACGTTAAGAGTAGACAACTCTTTTACTTTCAAACTCAACGGATTAACGTCGATTTCGTAAGTAAAGTTTCCAATGGCTCCGTTGAAATTCGCCGGCTTATTTTCTATCGGAAGAGGTTTGACTACAATTTTAAAAGGATCCGTCTTAAGGGACATCGCTTCCGAATAATAAAAAAAACTACTTCCGGACAACCCATGAAAATTGTAAACTACAGGAGGAATTTCATACTCCCCTTCTTTAGATATATATACCCTTTTTTTTTCAATTTCATACTGTTCGTATTCTATTCCGCCGACGACCGTTCTTCCTTTATAATTATCTTTCCCTTCCATCTTCTCTATCCAAGCCGAAGGGGGAAACTTCAAAGGTTCGTACGATATAGTTTGTAGTTGAGCCCTAATGTAGAGATTTATACTAACGACAAACGGCTCTTCCTGATAAAACACATTTTTAGGTATATCCAGCTTTAAAAGGTAGTTTTTATTAACGTCTCCGGATGAGTTATATTTGGAAGTATCGTTAGCTTTATTTGTTTGACCGGCGTTATTTCCATTGGCGCCGTTTGATTCAGTCTCGGCGCCGGACTCCGCTACCGTTATCTTTATCTCGTTTGTAATATAAATATTATTTTTAATTTTGACCATAAACGGTCCCAACGTATAATCTCCGGCCGTCGTCCCTTTCAAGTAAAAAGAAAGAGTAAAGGAGGATGTAAAAGAACCGTTAACCATACTGACGTTCATAAACTGTTCGCTTCTGATCTGAATAATCGAAGGATCAAATTGAGGTTTCTCCGTAAAATCAAATCCGTTTGCTCCGGTTGCCTCCACTGAAACCTTAAAAAGCTCCCCTACGGCGACGTTGTCTTTGTTTGAATAAACTTTAACTTCGACTTTTTGAGAAAAAACTGGAAATAAGAGAAATAATAAAAATGTCGTAAAAAACGTTTTTTTTACCAATATTTACCTCTCTGATTGTTACCTTTTTGTTCCTGTAAAGTTTTATCTCTATTTTCATTTTTTTCTTTTTCATCGAGCGATTTAAGCAGTTTTTCTATGTCTTCTTTAGATAATTTCTGTTCTTCTTCTTTATTTTTATCTTGATTTTCGTCTTTATTTTCTTCAGACTGTTTGTTATCCTTTTGTTCTTGTTTATCTTGTTTATTATCTTTTTTCGTTTTTTCATCCATCAACTCGGCGATTTGGTAGTTATACCGAGCGTCGTCGTCTAGTTCGTTGAGTTTTATCGATTCTTTAAAAAAATTCTTAGCG
>JAGOCL010000472.1 GCA_017998755.1 Spirochaetota bacterium
CTTATATAAATATCGGTCCAATATTTCAGACAAATACCAAAACGGTATCGACGCCCCCTCTAGGTTTGGAATATTTAAAAGCTGCTAAAACTTCTTTACCTTTTTCGGTTATGGGCGGTATAAAAAAAGATAACATCGCATCTCTTTTACAACTGGGGGTAAAAAATATCGCCATGGTCACAGAAATTACTATGGCGGACGATATATCCGGTAAAACTTCGGAACTAATAAACGAAATAAATAGATGGAATTCTTTAAATTTATAAAGTATTAATTGGAGTCAGACATGAAAGGTATTATTAATTTTTTGATATTTTTAGCTCTCATAATAACGTTGATAATATCAAAATATTGTTTTTATTTATTTAATTTGCAGTATTTTTTAATATCTTTGGCATTTGAGACCTCTTCTGTTTTTGTGTTTTTATTTTTCTACTCGTTAGGGTTTGACAGATCAAAAAATTCTTTTCAAGAAAAATGTAAAATAAATATAACCCTATCGGCTATATTTATAGCGGCGTTTTTCTTTATACATATTATAAAATATATATTTATTTCAAATCAAGTTTTATTGGGAATTATCAATTATCTGCTTTTTGGCTTACTTGGCTCGCTCCCATTTATTAGAAATAAGTTCTTCTACTCTGAAAATTCTTTAAAAGAATTTATTTTAGATATTTCGTTAATAATATATTTTATTTTATCAAAATTTATTTTTAATATTATATCATTTCAATTTCAAGACGTTAAAGAACCTGATATGTTAAAAGCTCAAATTTTATTTGCAGTCGTTTTTGTCGTAATACTATATTCAATGAAGTCAATAATTTACTCCATTTTTGTAAGAGGATCGATTGAATTTGACGGGAATAACTATCCCATATTCGACGTTTTCAAAGTAGGTAAAAATAAAGGATCCGATATTGTTATAGACGACAAGGAAGCGATGAAGTCAACTTTCTTCACAATTCTTACAAACAAATTTAAATGGGTCGTTAAACCCGGATTTCCGATAAACATCGATAATAAAAATATAGAACAAAAAAGCGAGATAGACGAAGGGGAAACGATAAATTGTAGAAGAAATTATTTTACAATATCTAAAAACAGAGGAAATTTTATTAAAAGATTCTTGACGTTTTTCTTTTTCATTCTTACAGCCGTTTTTCAAATAAGCGGAGAAGAAATTGAAGTTAACGATTTCTTGTACTCGGATCAAATACAAATAGATAACGTCGATTTCTCAAATCACCCAAACTTGGATTTATATATAACCGATAAAGAGATATTTACCGACTTAAAAAACAATATTGAACCAAACAAAAAAAATATTTTTATAGTAGAAGGGGAAGACTGGGAAATATCGCAAAAAACGGTAACCCTAAAAGACAGAGGACTAGATCTAGTTTTGGTTTTGGATATAACAGGCAGTATGCTTGACGAATATAAAAAAATAAAAAAAGATATTCTGGATTTCTCAAAAAATATTAAAAATGAAAGACCGGAATTTAGAATAGGAATTATTACTTTTGCAGATTTATTAGACGATATAGCAATATACCCGTTATCTTACGACTATGAAGATACTATTTCAAAAATAGACCGTTTTAATCCTCAATCCGGCGGCGATTATAAAGAAAATCCTTACGACGCGCTTATAAAAGCGCGCGAAATGAAATTCAATCCTTCTTCCCAAAAAGTTATTATACTTATAACAGACGCCCCCCCTCATATCAAAGGAGATAAAGCTAATAAAGGATTTGATTTTACAACATATAAAACCGACGACATAGCTAAAATATTTAATACTTCTTCGTATTTATTATATATAGCAAGTCATGAAAGATTTGAAGAGTATCAAACAATCGTCGGAGCAAGAAAAAATAAATTCTATAATCTCGATAAATATGATAATTTATCTGAGATTTTTCACTCTCTAGAGAAATCTTTGAAAAATCAAATCAAATTAACCTTTGTTTCTAAATTTAATAAAAACTTCTATGAAAGGCAGACAAATAGAGAAAGGTTGGTTGTTTATAAAGACGTGGACGCTAAAAAGGCAAAGTCGTTTTTTAACAAAAAAAGATTAAAAAGAATTTCATTTATAAATTCTTTATTCGACAACTTTTAATTGTTTCTTATATAACCGTTTATTTCTCTTTCAGGATAAATTAAGTCGTCCTCGGTTCTGATAATTTTTAATATTAACGCCAGCGACAATATTTTATCAAACAAAGCGTTTAACGCCGACTCGCTAATTGTCTTAATATAAGAATCACCTTTTAGCAGTAATAAATTTTGTATAAAGAAATTAGTTATTATCGCTTTATTTATACCCGGATTTTTAAAAACGTAATGTTCCACAGAAGGAATAAAGTTGTTAATATAAATCAGTTCCTTATTGGACTCAAATCTTCTAATTTTTTTTGCGCAAAGTTCAAAAGTTATTACAATATTTTCTATTTCGTCTCCGTGTCCCGGAAATATTTTCACAACATCTAATCTTGATAATCTTTCCATACTCTCTTTATACTCCGAAAGAGATACCGAAAGATCTTGATAATAATCCAATTGTGGAATAAGTTTGTAATATATCTCGTCCCCGGAAAAAAGAAATTTCCTCTTAGGTAAAAAAAAAGAGA
>JAGOCL010000035.1 GCA_017998755.1 Spirochaetota bacterium
GGTATCTGTCTTCCGATAGCTTCGTAGCCAATTTCGATAGAATTCTCGATATTTTGGCGTTTTAGGACGGTCTTTAGTTGTAAATCGAGAGGACTTTTTTGAAAAGGGACTAGTACGCTTTTGCCCCTCAGATTGTCGAGCGTATTTAGCGATTTGTCCGATACGACAAGCGACGATATGCCCCAGACCGGCGTCGCCAGTAGCGTTATATCTTTGTTCGTCATGTAGTAATTGAGACCTTGATTGAATCCGGTGAAAAATATAGAAATATCGTTATTAATAAACTCCGCCATCGCGACTATGTGATCTTGATAAAATTCGACGATAATTTTTCGATTATCTATATTTTTACCGTTAAGTTCGTAGACCGGGATAGAAGAAATTGTTTTTGGAACTTTTATTATCAAATCGTCGGATACTTTTTTTGAACACGCCGTAGTAGTTAATAAAAATAGTAGAATTGCGCAGAAATATTTCATTTATAGCCTCGTTTTGTAAGATGTGTTGATTGCTAAATCTGGCTATAATTTTACTACAAAATAAAGAGTTAAGCAACCGCTTTTTATAAATTCTCAGATTTTAGATGAAGTCGGTTAACATCTGTTATAAAGGAAAAGCCGCTAAAGTAATATCCGGAATGTCGCCGGTATTTGACAATTTTGAAAACCTTTCAGTTTCTATATCGTATATCTCCTTATAGACTACTCCGCCGTAATATCCTAAAATAATACCAACGGGTAGAGCGAATAAACAAGGGATTATAATCGCTAAAGGGACAAGGAATCCCATATAGAAAAAGAATGGAACCGATAGCCCGACGCCCAAAGTCGACGCTACGGAAATAGCGACGCCTGAAGTTATAAGGCATATTGCTACATTTTTTCGAAATAACATATCGTTTGAGCTTGAATCAGAGTATTTTTTTAGGGAAAAAGGGGATGCGTTATTATTATCTGAAATAAACGCTTTATTGAAACCGGTAATAGGAGTTAAATTTGCCTTATCCGCGGTAAAACATGGAATTACCGTTACGATAATAAAGACAACGCTTAAAAAATTAACGAGCTTCATAATATCTCCAACGCTTCTAACCAAGTTTAAATCTGAATTCGATCTGCGGTATATAGCGCTTTTCCCCGTTATCAAACGCGGACAACTCTTTTATCCTATTAATAACGTAATAAACCATAACGCAGGCCAAAATACCGACGGCAATAATAGACGCCCCCATTATTAAGCCAAAAGCCGCGACAAAGGGGAATATAAAGCCGTTTATAATAAAAGCAAACCCCGCTACGCCGACGGCGGTCAATGGAGTCCCCACGACAAAAGAGACGGCGGCAAGCGCTATAGAAAAACCTTTTATAATCTCAAGGCGGCGTATATCATTAATCCAATCGCCGTCATCGTCTGAATTCAAGTTTTTCGGCGTATTTAAACCGATCATTCCAACGCTCGTATAATTTAAAATAAAAGATTTGTCATTATTTACGGCAACGTAAGAACTCTTGGTTTGCAGTATGAAATTTGGATTAAAACCGGCGTCGATTTCGTTACAAAAAACCGAAAAAGAAAAATATAGAAAAATAAATATAAAAATATTTCTAGTGAATTTTGTATCCATAATTATATTTTAAATCAATCGACACATATGTGTCAAATAAAATCGGAAAATATTTTAACATTTGCAGATTGCGCGATTTTTATTAAAATTTATTTTATTTCGTCTTTATTTTTCATTTTCATTAAAAATGGGATAACAAACCATGAAGAAATGAATGAAAATACTATTCCGAAGAAAACCGAAACTCCGAGCGTAAACATCGCTTGATTTGACGATATCATTAATGCGCCGAATCCAGCGAGCGTTATAAGAGCGCATATAAAAATCGAAAGAAACGTGATGTTAACCCCTTCTTCGCCGTGATAATCTTTATAAGACGAAGTAACAAAAACTCCGTAATCGACGCAAATTCCTATCAAGATCATAGACGCTACTATATGCATGATGTTTATCGACTTGCCTATCATCGCCGATATTCCAAAAGATGCGATCAAGCCCGTTAGCGCCGGAATCATAGCCGTTATTGTGTAGAAAATGTTTTTATAAGCGATCAATAGAATAATAATTATTACAATAAGGGATAATAATAGAGCCAACGCCGCGATTTTTTCGAATTTTAAAAGCCGCGGAGCGTTATCTCTCATCAAGTCGATAGTAAAAAAGTCAAGTCCGCCGTTTTTAAGTTCGGTTTCAATTTTACTGAAGTTTTGCCTGCTTTGTATGGGAATAACAAGATAAATTTTACCTTCGTAATCGACAAACATTGAATTAATTTCGTTCTCGACGTACGTTGGTAGCGCCGAAAGCTCGAAATTTTCAATATTTGCAACGGAGCGTTCCCATTTCTCAAAGGAATCTTCCTCAAATATTGAGCTCTTTAGTTCATTTCTGAAATCTGTAGCGTTAAAGTTCTTTTTAATAAATATTTTTCTTTGTTCTAAACTCTTAGCGTCGGGAGCAAAAATCGCGGGGGTAAGAAATCCCGGCGCGGCGCTTTTTTCGAGATGGTAAAGAGCTTTAAGACTTTTTGACAAAACTTCGTCCTTAGTATCGCCTGAGAAACATAGCATAGTCGCGTCGGCGGTGTAGTTAAACGAATTCTTGATCGTTTCGACTCTTCTGTTCATCTCCGGATGAACCTTGTCGAGGTTGGAAATGTTATCTTCAAATTTGAGGAAAAATACCGATATCAGAAACGGTAAAAACAGTATCCCAAAAGCTATAAATCCCTTGAAACCGAAGTATTTAAAATTGAAAAGTCTCATTGTACAGGAGTCTCCTGGGGGCGCGAGGCGTCTCAGTAAAAACCATGTGAAAAGGAAAGAAAATCCTACGGACAAAATTCCTAAAAATGCTATTTCCTGTAGAGAAACGATGCCCGAAAGCGGAAGTATCGCAAGAGGCGCGATTGTCGTAATGAACCCCAATACCAGAGCTTTGCCGATTTTTGAGTCGGTTTCTTTCATATTTTGACAGATTTGCCGTTTTACAAGATAATGAACCGTATAATCGCTTGAAATACCCAATATGGTAGAACCAAAGCCAAACGCAACTCCGCCGAAATCTCTTCTAAATATGGCGATACACAAAAAAGTAAGCGATATTCCGAGAAGCATCGGTAAAATACTGTAATAAAGTATCTTAATATTACGAAAGAAATAGAAGAAAATAAAAAGAGTCAGAATAGTCGAAACGATAAACATAATAGAGGTTTCTAGCTGGATACTCTGATAGCTCTCCTGATAGTAAAGATGCGAAGATAGTATAAAAGCCTCGCATTTTTGTTCTTTTGCAAGATTACGAACGCTTTTATCTAATTCCACTATTTTTTCGGACTTTTCATAGTCGTTCGGCGCGATACCGCTTTTTAAAACCAGCATATACGACGAGCCGTCGGGACTTAATATTCCGCCGAACTTTGAATTAAATTTATTTTGGCCTGAAGAATTTATTGTTTTCAAAACCTCAAGCCCTTTCGATAAAGGATCCATAAAAAAGTTTTCGTCAGGATTAAAAAAAGGCATACTCTCAATGTAGGCGGCTTTTGCCTCAAAACCTTTTTTTATATTATCCGAAGTAAAGGGGTTATCCTTATATTCGTAAGGATAAAGCAGTAAAGAGTTGCTTTGACAGTACTCCATTATTTCTAATACGTCGCGGTCGCTCGGGATGGTAGCGCTAAAATTAATCCCGCTTTGTCCGATTAGTTTTTTGAATTTATCTATGTAAACGGGTAAATTCTCCGGTTTATCGGCGCTTATAAAAAGGACGACCTTATCTGAAATAGGCGATTTTTCCATAAGAGACGCGTTTCTTGTCATGTTTTTATCTGGAGGAAACAAATTCTGCAAAGAGGAGTTGAATTTTATAAATTTAGTTGAAAATATTATGATTATTACGGATATAGCGCCTAAAAGCAGAGAAAAAATTAACTTTTTATCAAAAATATCTTTTAACTTTATCAAAGCAAATTCCTTAGAAAATTTAAGCCATTATCTAATTTATTTTAAAATACTGCAAGCGCTTTCTTTACCAAAGGGCGAAAGCGAAGCCGTATGAAAATATTAAAAAAAGAGCCATCCGAATGTATTGGGACGGCCGCTTTAATACTATTTAATCTTGTATTTTGTTTTAAATCTTTCGATTCTTCCAGCCGTATCGACTAGGTGCTGTTTACCCGTAAAAAAAGGATGACATTGAGAACAAATTTCAACTCTTATTTCTTTAACGGTTGATTTTGTTTTAAATGTATTTCCACAAACGCAGGTAACATTGACTTCATCATACTTAGGATGTATTCCTTTTTTCATATATCTCTCCTTTTTGATAAATAATTTATTGGTTCATAGAATTTAAAAACGCCTCGTTGTCTTTGGTTTTCTTCATCTTATCGATTAAGAATTCCTGCATCTCGACGTCTTCCATATTATACAACACTTTTCTTAAAATCCAAAGCTTTTGTAGCTCAAATTCTGATAAAAGTAATTCTTCTTTTCTTGTGCCGGATTTTTTGACATTAATTGCCGGAAAAACTCTCTTATCGGCGAGACGTCTGTCTAAATATATCTCCATATTGCCGGTGCCTTTAAATTCCTCAAATATTACTTCGTCCATCTTCGAGCCGGTCTCGATCAAGCCGGTGGCGATTATAGTCAAACTGCCGCCTTCTTCGATATTTCTCGCCGCTCCGAAGAATCTTTTCGGTTTATGCAGAGCGTTTGAATCGACGCCGCCGGATAGTATCTTTCCCGAAGTAGGCACAACCTGATTGTACGCCCTCGCCAGTCTGGTGATGGAATCCAGAAGTATAACGACGTCCTTTTTGTGTTCGACAAGGCGTTTTGCTTTCTCGATAACCATCTCGGCTACCTGTACGTGCCGCGTCGAAGGTTCGTCGAAAGTCGAGCTAACGACTTCCCCTTTTACGCTTCTCTGCATCTCGGTAACCTCTTCCGGCCGTTCGTCTATGAGAAGAATAATCATATACACTTCAGGGTGATTTATAGATATAGCGTTGGCTAAAGTTTGTAAAATGGTAGTTTTTCCCGCTCTCGGAGGAGAAACTATAAGAGTTCGCTGTCCTTTTCCTAACGGAATAAAAAGATCTACTATTCTTGTAATAAGATTTCGAGATTGATCCGAATCGGAAAGATTAAACTTCTCGTCGGGGTGAAGCGGAGTAAGGTTGTCAAATAAAATTCTATTAGCCGCCGTTTCCGGAGATTCCCAATTGACGCTTTCGACTCTCAGTAGCGCGAAGTATTTTTCGCCCTCTTTCGGCGGTCTTATTTGACCGCTAACGGTATCGCCGGTTTTAAGTCCAAAAAGCCTTATCTGACTTGGAGATATATAAATATCGTCCGGACCCGAAAGATAGTTGTAATTGACCGATCTCAAGAAACCGTATCCGTCGGATAATATATCCAAAACGCCCGAAGCGTATATCGCTCCTATATTGTCCGTATGATTTTTTAATATTGCGAATATAAGATCCTGCTTTTTCATCGTATTGAGATTTTCCAGGTTGATCTTCATGCTCTCCGCTTCTTCTTTAAGCTTTTGTATGGACATATTTGTTAGATCGTTTATATTTAATCTCGGAGCGTTTGGATCCGTTATGATTTTCTCCGTATTTTTATCGGTATTTCCGTTTTTTCTTACTGTAAATCCTTCTCTAATATTTCTTCCTCGTTTCATCTGAACTTTTGACTCTACAACTACAAGTTTTTTAGCTCTTTTACCGCCGACTGTTTTTACCCCGCCGTCTGATTCGTTATTATTCGCCGAATTTTCGCCTTCAGAGTTTGAATGTTGATTATTCTCAGTCTTTTCGTCAAATAAAGAGTCGGAGCCGTTGATTTGAGCGTTATTTTCCTGATGCGCGTCGTTTGTCTCTATAACGCTATTAATTTCATTTCCTTGATTTTCCAAAGTTTGAACTCCCATATCAATAAATATTGATTATTAAATTTTTTATCATAATGTAAATTAGGTTCTTATTATCTCGCATCTTCCGTTAAAAACTACGCCGTCTGATATTTTTACCTTTCTGGCTTTTATATTTCCATAAACCCTGCCGGTTGGAAGCATCTCGACTTTTTCTAAGGCGGTAACGTCCCCTTTGATAGTTCCGGAAACTACGACCGATCCGGCTGAAATATTTGCCTGTATTATCGCGCCTTCCCCTATAACGAGCAATCCCTCGGCGTTTATTTCGCCTATGAAAGAACCGTTTATCTTAAGCGAGTCTTTAAAATTTAATTTGCCGTTGAATACGCTGTTTTTACCTAAGATCGTCTTTATCTTTTTGTTATCGTAATAATTTTCAAGCGCGTTTATCATAGATCGGTAATTCCTAATATTAAAGGTAAAAGTTATTGTTCATCTGCGGAGATGTTTTTTAAATATTTTGATATTCTTTTTTCAAGCTCTTCCAGAGACAACTCTTCCTCTTTTAACTTATTTTTTTTATTTTCAATATCCCTTATCTGTTCTTCAATTCCTTCTTGCATAGCCAGCATACCGTTATAGTCGTCTTTAAATTTTGATATAAAAGCGCTCAGCTCTTCGTTATCTTTTATAACAAGTTTTGATACTTCGTCGTGAAGAGTGGCTAACGGTTTCTTTATATGTCTTGTGAAAGCGATCAAGTTAGTATTGAGAGACTCGAGAATGGCAAGACGTCTTTCTCTCTTTAATAGTTGTTTAACGAGCTCTTTGTGTCTTATAACGTTTCTTATTCGAGCGAGCACTTCGCTAAAATTAAAAGGTTTAGTAATATAATCTTCTATCCCCATCTCCAATCCAAGCACTTTATCTTTGGGATCGTCGAGAGCGGAAAACATAATTATTGGAAGGTCTTTAAAATCGCTGAATTCCTTGTCTTTCTTTATGATTTGCGTTACTTCAAACCCCGTCATTTTTGGCAAAAGGTTGTCAAGCAACATAAGATCGGGATTGTGAATTTTAACTTTTTCAAGAGCTTCTATGCCGTCCTTAGCTTTAATAACTTCGTAATCAAGTTTGGTTAGCATAATATCGAAGAAATCAAGAGTTACCTTGTCGTCGTCTACTATTAAAATTTTTCCCGTTAATTTCATAAGGCGTTCCTTTTAAAAATAAATAATCGCAATTAACGAACAAACGCGCCGCAATATAGTTTCTATATTTTTTTTAATTTTTTGATTTTTACTTATATTTACTATTAAACAACAATTTTTTTAAATTTTCAATAAAGAAATAAAATATTTGTTATTTAATTATTTTTTTTGTAGTTATCGTTAACAATCTTCTTTAAATCTTTCCCAGGTCTGAAGATAGGAACTAAATGTTCTTCGACGTTAACAAATTCTTTAGTTTTGGGATTTATTTTTCGTTTCGGTTTTCTAACGCGCGTTTCATAAGTGCCGAATCCCCTCAGTTCTATATGCTCGCCTTTCGCAAGATTTACTTTCACAACCTCAAAAAAATTATCCAAGACCGATAGGATAACTTTATTAGATAAGTCCTTCTTTTTTAAGTCAAGTCTTGTTTTTAAGATATTCTCCTGTATCAAATATGCTATCTCTAATTTTGTCATAATTACATATTTCCTATGCAAACAAATTTAATAATACGACAATCTCTAAAAACAGACCGTCAAAATCAATACTAAGCGTTTTCATTAAAAACTGTTTTGATTCTTTTTACGATTCTTGACTTTTTTCGAGCTCCGTTATTTTTGTGCAGTATATTTCTTTTAACCGCTTTATCTACTTCGCTCATATATATTCTTAATTTTGCTTCTACGTCTTCTCTGTTTTTACTATTGATAGCTTCGGCGAGCCCCAAAAAAGCGGTATGAACCTTAGACTTAATTGCTCTATTTCTTAATCTTCTCTCTACGCTTTGTCTTTCTCTTTTTATAGTCGAATTCTTGATACCCATTTTTTCTCCTAAAATTATGAAACTTATCTAAAATGAAAGATAATTCAATATTCCACAGATAATATCAAAACAAATTTTAAATGTCAAGTATTTGTTATTCTATTATAAAATATTATTTCCGCAATACTGTAAAAATAAGTAAAAAAGAGTAAAATATAATCCAAAATTTGTATATCATATAATCATGGACAACTTGAAGAACATATTAGATCAACTACCCCAATATCCGGGGGTATACCTCTTTAAAGACGTCGGAGGTAAAATAATTTACGTCGGAAAGGCGAAAAATTTATTTAAAAGAGTTAGATCGTATTTTCTCGAAGTCAAAGACGTCAAGACCGCCGCCTTGCAAAAAAAAATATCCGATATCGAATATTTCGTAACCAACGACGAAGCGGAAGCTTTGATTCTCGAAAATAACCTCATAAAAGAGAATATGCCGAGATATAACATCAGACTGAAAGATTCTAAATCATATCCGATGATAAAGATCGTTAAAGAAAAATATCCTAGAATATTGAAGTGTAGAGAGAAAAACAATAAAAGCGACGAATATTACGGACCATTTGTAGATAATAACCGAATATCAATATTAATGGACTTTTTTAAGAAGAATTTAAAACTTAGGCGATGCTCAAGAAAGCTTTCTTCAGACGGCCGTAACGCGCCGTGTCTAAATTATCATATAAAAAGATGTATGGCGCCGTGCGCGTCGAAGATATCTGAAGAAGAATATAATGAAAATATTCGGCTTGCTCGGGATATCCTAAAAGGAGATATATCCGGCGCGGTCTCGGCTCTCCGAAAGGAGATGGAAGCGAGTTCAGAAAAACTCAATTATGAGAAAGCGGCGGAAATTCGCGATAAAATAAGAATTCTTGAGAATATTAAAGAACAGCAAATCGTCGAGCTTTCAAACAGACATAACAACGATTACGTAGGGTATTATACGGATTTTAACTCTACCGCTTTTTCGGTAATAAAACAGAGGGAAGGTAAAATTATCGGTAAACATAATTTCATCGTATCAAACGTCATAGATTTTACCGCAGTTCTCGAAGATTTCTTAGGCTCGTATTATTTGAATATCGCCGAATTACCCGATAAAATATTTATTCAGACTGAAATAGAAGACGTAACGCCGCTTTACGAAGCTCTTTTAAAGAAATACGGTAAATCCGTATCGATACTCGTTCCTTTTAACCTAGCCGACAAGAATCTGACTCGCTTGTCGATCAAAAACGCCGAGATACTATTTCAAGAAAAGCAGTACAAAATTGATAAAATTCATATACTTCGGGAGCTACAAAAAGTATTAAAGTTAAACAAACTTCCAAGAACTATCGAGTGCTTTGATATCGCGACGTTAAACGGGAAATTTAACACCGCTTCGTTGGTAAGCATAGTCGACGGTAAACCGAATAAAAGCGGATATAGACAATTCAACGTCGAGGGGGAGGGGTATCCCGACGACTACGCGATGATGATCGAGGTAGTGGGAAGAAGATATCAACGCCTGAAAAATGAAAGTCTGCCTCTGCCGGATCTGATCGTTGTCGACGGGGGCAAAGGGCAGGTAAAGTCCGCTAAAACCGCCTTAGACATTCTTGATATACAAATCCCTATAATCGGGCTTGCCAAAAAGAACGAAGAGATATTCTTACCCAATACCAGAAAATCTTTGATACTCCCAAGGGACTCAAAAGCGTTGAAAGTCATACAGCTAGCTCGGGACGAAGCGCATAGGTTTAGCAATACGAGACTAGGCGGAAGGTACAGAAAGAGCGCGTTGGGGACGGAACTGCTGAAAATAGAAGGGATTGGGGATAAAAAATCAACCGCTCTTATCAAAGAATTTAAATCGCTAAAAAAAATCAAGTCCGCTTCGATTGAAGAAATCGCTAGTATAAAAGAAATTGGTTCTTCCCTTGCAAAAAAGATTTACGACTATCTCCATAAATAAATTTGACGATGAATTCTTGAAATTTTATGAGTTTTAAGTCCGAAGGAAATACTCTTTGATAGTATTCAAGTTCGGATAAATCGTCCGATAATAGAGACGCTTTGAGGAAGTTGTAATTTCTGAACCCTTTTTCCAACTCTTCGCGAATTTTTTTGGGTTTTATAAACATTTTATCTAGCGCCGCGTCGGGGGAATTCTTTTCATTTTCGACCAGATGCAAAATTTTTAGAAATCTTCGATGAGACCATATCAAGCCGCCGACGATACCGTCTTCGTCCGTCCAAAAAATTTTATCCAAAATACTTAACGCTTTTTCGCAGTCTTTGTCAAGGAGCGCCGAATATAACGAGAACGGAGTTTCTTCTTTAGAATGGTATAAATAATTTTCGATAATCGTTTTATCGACGATATTTTTGTTTGATTCGAGATTACTGTAATATATAAAAATTTTTTCGATTTCTTTCTCAAAATCGTATTTATTGTTCTCAACCGTATCGATGATAAAATTAATTGCGTCGTCGTCGATCAAAAGATTGTATTTCCTAAACTCCCCCCTGATCCACGCCGGTTTTTGATTGTCAAACATCTCCCAAAAAATTATATGCTGATTTTGGCTTAATAAGTTTAACAGTCCGGCCGGTATTTTATCGTTAGTTTCGTTAAGCATAACGATATAGCTGTTTTCTTTGCCGACCGAGAATTTCAGTTTGTTAAATATTCCGACCAGACGCTTTTTATCGCTCTCTTTAATATCTTTTAAAGCGAAAGTTCCAAGTAAATCGTCGAATTGATAAGAGTTGTTTAAAATAGTAGCCGATTCTTTGTCGTTTTTAAACGATTCGACGATTTGATCGTACAAAACCTTACTTAACCGCGATGGGATAATAAAATTCTCAATGATTTTAATGATCTTTTGATTGATCTCTTCGATATTTTTGAGATATACGATCTTTGAGTCTGAAAACAGAAGATCCCCCTCGAGAGCGTCGATTAGTTCGTCGGTTTCGAGGTCTTTATTCATATAAAAGTTGTAAACGACCGGTTCTTCGCCGTTAAAAATTTTATTTTCCAACAGCTCTATTATCTCTTTTTTCTCGCCGATTTCAGGTCCGGAAAAAAGATAAATATGTTCGAACTGATTTTTAGAAATTTTCTGCTTTAATTCCGCTACGTTCATACCGCCGTTTATATCATTTTATAGGGAAAACTCAAAATATTAAATATATATTTTGACAAAAATTCATTTTTTGTTAGAATAAAATGGGAATTGGGGGAAAAAATGATTTTTATAAATTTTGTTTTTTTTATTTCGAATATTTTAGTTATAATATTCGGTTATCTTATCATAAAATCCAACATTGAGAAAAAATATGTAAACAAGGCGATTATCGATAATATAAAAAAAGAGATCAACGCGCTGATAGTCCAGCTTAACGAAACGACTAACGATAATATCACATTAATAGAAGAAAGAGTGAAAAGACTGGATCGTTTTTTAAAAATTGTAGACAAAAGGATCGCCGGTCTCGACGGTAAAATACCGGATTCGTGGAAAGATTACGACCAACCGAGGCAAAATGTCGATAATTTTCTATATTCCCCTCAAAAACTTGTAAAACAAACTGAGAAAATGGCCGAAATTATAAGTAGTAAAGAGGAGAAGGCGCTTGCCGCGGAGACGGCGACAAACGACGCGTTGAAAAACCTTTCTACTCCGGAGAGGGTTGCGTATCTTTTTGACAACGGTTGGTCTGTCGACGCTATCAAAAAGAAACTCGAACTTTCCACCGGCGAGATGGAACTCTTCATGAACATTCAAGATTTAAACAACAACTA
>JAGOCL010000473.1 GCA_017998755.1 Spirochaetota bacterium
ATCTAACAGCGTTATCTGAATGAGAAGTAACGTAATAAACTAAATTACTATCCGGTTTTAACGACAGATTACCGCTATGTATAACGACTTTATCCTGATTCATCGCCAGCGAAATATCTTTTCGAGTATCGGACGTCATATCCGTTATCAGATACATTTCAAATTCCAACCCGATAGGCAGAGCGTTTTCTATATCTAAATACAAAGTTATATCTTTCAGTTTTTCAAACGGTAAAGATTTACTAACGTCGATAACTTCAGATATAGAAGATATGCCGATCGCTTTAGCCAAGTCAAAGGGATCGTAATCGCCAAAAAGTTTCATAGAAAAAGGTATAATTATTTCCGCGCCCAGTTGAATAATATCGTTTCTGGAAAATTGAGAAACGTCCACAAATACGTCCTCGGTAGACCCGGGTATGTCGATCGTTCTTCCAAAGTACATTTTTCTGGAAACGGTATAGCCGGAGCTATCGGAATTCTCTATTTGCAGAAAATCCCCCACGTCGTTTAGTTCTATTCTTGAATAGGACGGCGAATCTCCGTTTCTTTTTGAAATTATTAAATTCGCGTTATTCTTCGGATATAGAGGTCTATAATCGTCGATCATTCCGTCGCCGTTAGTATCAAAGTAAGAGAACATTCCCGAATTGACTTCTTTTGAAGAATCCGCAGAGGGATCGGGGATATTGTCTATCGGATATTGATTTGTAGAAGTAGGTAAATTGTTGAAGTTCAAAGTATTATCAAACATCTTTGTAAGATCGATTGTGAAGGGAAGATCGTTAGTAACGTCGAGATTCATCGACAAACCCGATAGGCTTATCGACGAAAAAAGCTGACTTTGGAATTTTTCGAATTCGGACGCATTCTCGTCGACAGATCTGTCAAGAAAAGACGCCAAATCGTTAAATTCATCCATACTATCAAATCCCAAGTCAAACGTCATAGGATAAAAAACCCCTATAACGGCAAGTTCGTCGCTAAAATATATCTTAGACGATACTCTGAGTTTTAAAACATTATTTGTATGATAGTCGGAGTCGTTCGACGCCTCTACGCAATTTAAACTAAAATAAAAATCTTCGATTTTGTACTCGTTATAATTTATATCTCCCTCGGCGCCGTTAAAATACAAAGGACAAGGAAATTCGCCCGTATAAACCAGCTCGTCAGTCTTATAATTATCAAAAGTGGTATAATCAACGTCGTTAGCATCGTCCGGAATAGTTTTTAGCGTAAAAGCTACCGGTACTCCCTCCATTTCAAGATATATTTCTCCAATATCTCCGTTTTCAAGAACGCCGGAAACTACCGTATCGTTTTCGATTAATGAAAATTTCAGTATAATTTTTGACTGTTCGTCTCTAACTCCTTTAAACAAAATATCGTCCGAGCCGTCCCCATTAATATCCTTTTCTATACTCGCTTTTGAGAGATCGATGGTAAGGTCTTTTATTAAACTTTGTTCCGATAAAAGATTAAAAAATATTTTACCGTCGTCGGTATTATCGTCGATTAGATCTAGTTTTTTTGGGATAGGCCAATACGCCCCTTCGTTTAGATATTGAGGTACAATACTATCGTAAGTAAAAGATTCGTTTGTAAAAGTATTGAGTATATCGGTTTTTAGATCTACGCCCGATAATCCGTCGTAACTTGGGAAATCGTATTTGAATGAGATTTCATAAGTCCCGTCGGCCGGATTTCTTCTAAACTCAGCTCCTCCGCCGGGAAAACTACCCTCAATCATTGTTCCGATATCCATTTTGTCTTCATCAAAAAGTAAATCGTCTATCCTTAATTCCTTTTGAAATATAGGAGCAATGATTTGCCATTCCCACGAAGGTAAAACCGGATTATTAGCGACTTGTATAACTTTCTCTATCGCGCAACCAAACAAAATTGTTAATACGGTTATAATAAGAGACGCCAAACCGGCTATTTTCTTTAACGACATACGAACTCCTTCTATTTCAAGTTTAAACGCCTTGAGGCTACATTTATCTTTATTTTATATTAAGTTTTTAACGATACTACGCTTAATTATATCTCTTTATAAAGAAGAATTCAAATATTTTGTAAAAAAAGTTTATTATAAAGAATCAAGGACTTCCTTTGCGTGATCCTTTGGAGATACTTTTGGAAAAACTTTTGATATTATTCCATTTTCATCAATTATATAGGTTATTCGTAAGATACCGATAAAAATTTTTCCATAAAGCTTTTTTTCGCCAAGAGCGGAGTAAGACTCAAGAACCGCGCCGTCTTTATCGCTTAGAAGATAAAAAGGCAAATTGAACTTATCTGCAAATTTTTTATGCGAAGCGGAAGAATCTCTGCTTATTCCGATCACAGCCGCCCCTTTTTCTAAGATATAATCGTAGACGTCGCGAAATCCGCAAGCTTCCGTCGTACAACCGGGAGTATTGTCTTTCGGGTAAAAATATAATACTACTTTCTTACCTAGAAACGACGATAATGTTATATCTTTACCTTCTCCGTCCTTTAATGTAAAGTCGGGAGCCTTATCTCCAACGCTCAACATATCCGCCTCCTTAAAAAATCTTAAAATTTAAATATTTTTATTAATTCAATTCTATTGTGAA
>JAGOCL010000474.1 GCA_017998755.1 Spirochaetota bacterium
CGTCAACCGTTTGTAAATATTCAAAAAAATTATAAGAGCTGAAATTGTTATAGCTCCGAAAAGAATAGAATAAATAGCGGGTTTATAATTAATATTTTTATCTGAAGAACTCATTTTTGCAATCCCGATAATTTTATTTACATTAGTAATATTTCTTTTTCAGATACTATCATAATAATAAAAAAAATAAAATATTTTATAAAATAATATTTATTATTAACAAAAAACTCCGATAATCTTTACAATGAGAAAATTATATATACTTTTAATATTGTTGTATACGGTAAATTTATATTCTGAAGATAAACTCTTAATATCGTCGGAAGATTATTCGGGGCTGAAACTAAAAGTCGAGTTAGCCAATCCCAAAATTTATAAACAAAACGACGAGATATTTATTAAAGTTAATATTTATAATCCTGAAAATTCTGAGAAAAGCTCTTTTATTTCAATCGATAAAAAATATAGTTTTGATATAGATTTGGTAAATATGCAAAACAGAGTAGTAGATAGAAATAAAGATTATTATATCTCTTTTCATAAAACCCAGCCAGTGTTTTACAATATTATAAAATTAAATTCTGACGAAGGATTTACATATACGCTAAGACTTAACGATTATTACGACTTAGATATATCGGGCCAGTTTTTTTTGAAAGTTTTTTATTATCCCAACCTCAAGAAGGGAAGCGAAAACGATGCGACAATTATATCAAACCAGTTAACGATAAACGTCAGACCGAGCGATATAGAGGAAGATTATATAGTAGAGCTTAAGAGTCTCGAAGATGAAAAAAAACTATTTGCCGAGAAAAAGTCTCCCGACGAAGTTGTAAAATATGTTTTAGACGCCAGAATGAAAGGGGAGTGGGAGAAATTCTTTCTGTACATAGAGCTTGAAAAGCTTATTCAATGGAATAATATTTTTAACTCGCGATATAAGAAAGCGGATATTGAAAGAAAAAAAGAGATATTAACAGAATATAAAGAGTATTTGAAGCAGAATTCGATAGATGAAATAAGCTATCTTCCTCACGGTTATAAAATAATGAGAACCGAATATACAGAGGGGAAAGCGAAAGTCGAAACTATTGTCGAATATAAGTATCTTGATTATATAGAAAAAAAATATTACACTTACTTCCTTTTCAAAAAGGGTAGCGTTTGGTATATCGAATCTTACGAGGTTATGAATATCGGCGCTAAAGAATAGTTATTACTTTCTGAGCCATTTCTCTAAAAGCGCCGTCGTGCGTGATTATAATCGCCTGTTCTAAATTTTTAAGTATCTCGGAAAGATTTTCAGCTAAAGCCGTTTTTCTTTCCGAATCTAGATTTATGGTCGGTTCGTCGAATATTGCAAGATTTGTTGCTGTGAACGCGCTCGCCATTGCCGCTCTTATTGATAAAGCGACTGCAACCTGTTCGCCGCCCGAGAGTATGTCAAATCTTGTTTCATTTTCAACGCCTGAGTTCTTACGAAGATAAACGGAGTAAGACTCCGTCGAACTATTTTTCCAGATAATCTCTTCGTTTCTACCGGTAATATTTCTAAAATTATTTGTAGAAATCTGTTCGATTTTTTCAATTAAACGAGACGCGACAAGTTTGCCCATTTCATTGAGTTTAACCCTGAGTTTCTTTGTTACGTCTAAAGTCAGATTTAATTTTTTTATTTCTTTGTCAAGCGCATCTTTTTCATTGATAGCTGTAATATTTTTGTCAATTTTATCAATTATATTATTTAGCTCTATTTTTGTCGCGCTCAAAGAACTTAGCGTATTTTCGATATTATTATCGTTAAGAGCGATCATTTCGGTCAATTCGTTAAGTTTTTCAACAGAAAAGAGTCTATTTCTATTGAGAATCTCAGTTTCGCATTTTCTTATATGCGCTTCAATTTTTAATAAATTGTCGTTATATTCTATAATTTTATTTTGATATTTTTCTTTTTCATTAGATTTACTTAAATATGACATATACAAATCGTATGAATATTTTAACTCTTGAAGTTCGCTATTAATTGCGCTTAGCTCTTTTTTCTTTTGAGGAAGCTCGGAGAGTATTTTATCGTAGTTATCTTTTTCTACAATTTTACTGTTTTTTTTAGCGGAAAAAATATCTGATAACTGTTTTAGCTGGGTTATTTCATTATTCAAGTTTTCAATATATTTTTCTTCGCCGGTTATATCCGATTTTTTTCGCTCCAATTCTTTTTGAATTTTAGCCAATTCGGCGTCGTTTAACTCCAGCTCTCTTTTTAATGAAATTATATCTCCCGAAAGCTGTATATTAATTTCTTCAAGATTTTTGTTATCCAAATATTTTTCTAATTCTTTATGCGACGACGATAGCAAATTTACGATTTTAAGACTATAGATCTCGACGTTTTTATTGTTTAGTTCGATAGAATTTAGATTATCGCTTATTTGAGTTTTTATCAAAGCGTTTTCTTCTAGCGCTCTATTTTGTTCGGAAATATCGCCGATATTTCTATTGATTTCTGCGTTTAAATCTCTGTATTTCAGATATTCGCTATTCAATTCGCTAATTTTACGGGTAAAATCGTTTTCTTTGATTTCAAAATATTTATCCGGCGATACGT
>JAGOCL010000475.1 GCA_017998755.1 Spirochaetota bacterium
GTCCCAAGAATAAGCCATTTTTTCCTCCTCAATATATATGTACTCTATTAAATAGTTGTTTTCGAATAACAGATAAATCGTCGTTTAACTTTTTAGCGTCGGACGGTCTCTCTTTCGGATTTTGTTTTACCATATCGTATATGTAGTCTTTTAATATTTTCGGAATATTGTCGTCAAGACGTTTTATCGTAATATCGCCTCCCAATAAATATATCATGGTCATTCCCAGACTGTAAATATCGCTCTCAGGTATCGGAGGTTTGCCGTCGATCTGCTCGGGAGATCCAAAATAGGGGGTATAACCGCTCATATCCGGCGAACCGTCCGGCTTTAGCTTAGATAAACCAAAATCGACTAAAGTCGCAATATGAGTTTTGAAATTAACGATAATATTGGCGGGCTTCACGTCTCTGTGAACTATCCCCGCAAAATGTAGATAATACAGCGCGCTTAATATCCTCTGAGTTATCCAGCAACAGGTCTCGACGTCGAGAAATCCGTTATTTTTAGTATATTTGTAAAGTTCGTCCCCTTCGATAAAACTCATCACCATTATTAGGTCGCACTCGTCGTTAAGAAATACGTCTTTAACTGTCGGCAAAGCCCAGTGGTTGATATCCCAGAGTAGCGACGCTTCGTTTAACACGATATCCGAGGCGATTTGTCCTTTAAAAAGCGACTGTTTGATAACAACTTTTTTCTTGAGAATACTATGTTCGCCGAGGTAAGTTCGTCCGAATCCCCCCTCGCCTATTACTTTTAGTATTTTGTAATTACCAAGCACTTTATTATCCTTACGTCGCAATACGTCAATTCCGTTATAGAAAATTGTAATAGTTATATTCAAAAAAATCAATCAAATTATGACAATAATGATTTTTCGAAAGTTATTGTAATTTTTTTGTTTCGGAGCGAACAAAACGTTGATAAAAACGGATTAGTTGTATTAAAATAAATTTTATAAAAATTAATATTAATAAAAATATCCATATAACGTAAATCAAAAGAAAACATAAAATAAATGAGGATAATGAATTGATTTTTAGTAATCTATCGGTTTTTTAAAGAATGAAAAATATTTTTCATGTTTTAAAGACGTATTTTGAATAATTCTCAATTACAATCATATATAATAACTGTTTTTGATTGGTTATATTTAACAGTTGTGTCATTTTATTCAAAAAGTCTTTTTTCAATTTATCAAGCTTTAATTTCATACCAATATACTCCAGAAATTTTTCCACACCATACTTCGTTACTCCGTTATAAAAAAACAGTATAATATCGCGAATCGTCGAAGCCATACAGTATTCGTTAAATAAGGAATGCCATTTTTTAATTTGAAGATAATCCGCTTCGCTAATCCTGAGGTATTTATCCAACCTTTTATCGTCTGTATTATCTATCAAGGCGTATTCAGATCGATGATTTCCTATTATTCTTTTCATTTTTGGCAGTTTTTTATTAATAAGATGAAACATCGTTTCAAATAACTTACTGAAGGTATTAATTTTGAATTCTTTTAGTAAAAAATCAATAACCTGAGTATTCATAGATTCTGATACTATAAAATGGAATAAATGTTTTTCTTTGCGCATAAGATTTTTCTCCTTTTTGTTAATATATAACAATAAAAAAGACAAAATCCTTTACAAAAACTTGCGTAATTTTTAATAAATAACAAATAATTTACTGTTTTAAAAATAGTCGTTTCATATGTGTCATTTTATTCCCCAAAAAACTGACGAGTTAAGATTAATTATTAAAATATCGTTGACGTTGTATACGCATTGCGTTATATTTACTTGGTTCCATTTATTGAAAGCGAAGAAAAGATATTTCTAAAAACTATAATTCCAAGTAGAAAAGCTTCAAAAAAATATTTTAACAAGGGAAAAAAAACATGAACAAATATCCAAGAACAGAAAAATATGATTCAAAATGGGTTGAAGAAAATTGGATGGGACCAAATCCGTTACAACTGTTAGAAGAATTATGCGCAAACATGAAATTATCGCCGGGCATGAAAGTTTTAGACATGGGTTGCGGAAAGGGTTTAACTTCCATATTTCTCGCAAAAGAATTCGGCGTAACGGTATTTGCAAACGATTTATGGATAGATCAGACTGAAAATCTGGAAAGATTTAAAGCGGCGGGAATATCCGATAAAGTATTTCCAATCCGCGCAGAAGCTCATGCGCTTCCATACGCTAAAGATTTTTTTGACGCGGCTATCGCCGTCGACAGTTACCAATATTTTGGAGCAGACGAGATGTATTTTCCATGTACTTTTTCAAAACTTGTGAAAACCGGCGGGCAATTTGGAATCGTTTGTCCCGGGTTAATACAAGAATTTGAAAAAGGTTATCCCGAAACGCATAAATCATTTTGGAATGAAGAGATGTTCTCGTTTCACAGCCCCGAATGGTGGAAACGATTGTGGGAAAAAACAGGAAGCGCCGATATTACGGCTTGTTACAATATTCCCGACCCAAAAGCTATATGGTATCCGTGGGCGCGCTGGTCAAAAGAACGTCTTGGATTTAACGATGTGGAATTTCTGGATGCCGATACAGATAATCAGATAACGTTATTTGTAAT
>JAGOCL010000476.1 GCA_017998755.1 Spirochaetota bacterium
TCATTTTTTTGATTTTACGAACAGATTTTATTGTAATAATAATGGATAAAGCGATTCGATTTTTTCTACAAACCGTTTCTTTAGCGGGGAAAGTATCGCCGGTAAATTTACCGGATATTCCGGTATGTCTGGGGTATATTAGTATTCCGGCGATTTTATTTATATTATATGCGCTTTTTCCATATATTAAAAAAAAGGTAAAATATTACATAATTCGGTAGTTATACTATTGACTTTAAAAATAAAAAAAACAATAATAATATATATATTTTGAACGGAGTTTGATATGTTTACGGTAAATAGCGGGCGCGTCGGTTTGATATTAACGGTATTATTATCCGTCAATTTGGCTTCTCAAGAGCCGTTGCCGAATTTTAAAATACAAAAAATTTTATATAAACAGGCGTCTTCTATGAAAGAAAAGCTTGCCAGAGTTAAAGATATTTACGAGGTGGCGACGTCGGAATACGAGGAGTTTGCGCTATCGATTGCGTCGGAAGCCGCTCATTATTTTATAAAAAACGATGAAGAGGATATAAAATATTACGACGATTGGGCTTTTTACGCAGTTTTAACGGCCGCTAAGCTTCAAATAAAAAAATCGGCTCCATTTCTTGCGGAAATATATAAAAAATCAAAAAAACAGATATATAGAGGCGAAATACTTTATTCGATCAGTAAAACAGGGAACAGGGACTTTATTCAGTTTCTAAACAATGAACTGAAATATTTTAATAATCAGACAAAACTCGGAGACAGCTCCGTAAAAGACTTTGATTTGATCGTATTGGGAGCGGTAAAGGGATTAGGAGTTTTTGCCGATAAATCGAGTTTTAACGAGCTTTTTTACGCGACGATACCGTACAACGAAAAGATCAGAAACGAGGCGTTTGCCGCTATCGCTAATATAACCAAAGAGCCTTCCGTTTTGATAGGAGACTTAATAGATCAAGAAGACGAACTTGAAATTATTACGGCGGCTCTAAAATTCTCATACGAGTCCGGCTCGAGCAGAGAAAGTAAAATTATACCTTGTAAAAAAGCTTTATCTAAGATGATTACCAAACTTCAGAAATACGATAATTCTAAGGAATATCTTATTCAAAATATCAAAGACGAATGCGTAAGACAACTTGGGGCGCTTAGAGCGACGGAGAAAGAGATCGCTCACATGATAGAGATCAAATGGCTTGCCGATAAAGATCAAAGATCGGACTATATTACTATCGAAGCGTTAATTAAAATCGGCACTTACGAAGCGACTCAGATATTATCAAAAAGATTGGCTTATTATAATAATATAGTCAAGGAAGGCGGAAAGACCGCTTTTGATAAGGAAGAAGGGGAGAAACTCATGTTGGAGATAATCGAAGGTCTTGGGTATATTGGGGACGATTTGGCTCTCGAAGAACTTGAGAAAATAAGAACCGGCGAAGAGTACTCCAACACAATGAGAAACGCCGCCGGCAAATCTGTTAAGAAATTATTGGAATAGACCGGTTTATCTGGAGATTATATGTTGAGTACAAAGAACGTCGGCGCGATAAAAAAGATCGTTAAAAAAGGGCTTATCAAGCGCTCTGATATTATACCGATACTAAACGCCGAGGGGATAAATTTGGAATACGCCGACGACGTTGCCGAATTAGTTCTCAATTATCATTCCGGGAAAAGTAAAAATCCGGCGGCGGCTTTATTTCAGAAATTGCTTGCGGCGCTAAATTTAATATGCTCTTTTTTGGTCGCAATTATCTCCGGCATTGTATCCGCCGAAACGTCCGCCGCTAAAATAATGTCTGATTCGATACTTAACGGTAAACTGACGGGAGCTTTCGACCACTTCCTATTCTGGATTGGTCTTAAAACGGTAGATCTGGCGTGGACCGATATGTTGCAGGCGGTTTTGGATCTTATCAAGAATTCATATAATATTGTGGTAGCGTTATTTTTGGGATTTATAATCGGCTTTTTAATATGGACGCTTTTTATCAAGCTTGCCGGAGGTTTGATGAAGAATATGAGTATAAACGGTAAAATAAAAAAGACGTTTAAGTAATGAAAAAAAGTCCGAATGTTAAATCCGGACTTTTTTTTACTTCCTTAGGGATTATAGCGCCGATTGACTTTTGGCGTTATAAAGTTCTTTTTAATAGAAGTTGAGTTGTTCAAGTTTCTACTAGCGGGGTAGCTGTAAGTATAAGACGATTCCTCGTAATAATATTCGGGACCCGTACCGTAATAACGGTAGAGAAATTTATTTTCAAGTTTATCTCCAAGACTAATAGCGTATCTAGATTCGTTAATAAGATTTTTCTCATCGTCGTAAAAGTATGTTCGATATGATTGGAGTTTACCGCCCGAATAAAACGATCTCATCTTCTTATTGCCGTAAGAGTTGAATTGATATTGTATGATATCGCAAAGATCTCCGGAAGCGTCAAAGCTCTGTTGTAAATACATTTTACCCGACGCATTCCAAGAAAACGTATAAGTTATCGTAGTTACGTAATCCGGATAAGCCATAGCGTCCGTAGATGGGTCGGTAGGAGCGGCGGATATCTTATGGTATTTTATTTCTTTTACATATCTTCCCGGTATT
>JAGOCL010000036.1 GCA_017998755.1 Spirochaetota bacterium
AGCGTCTTCAAAATCTACAGTGCCATTTTCAGAGCGCAGAGCAAAATATGGAGATATATAACCTCTGTCAAATTGCATACCCTTAACAACAGTCGTGCTGTTTTCGATTGTCTTTGACTCTTCAACGGTTATTACTCCTTCGTGACCGACTTCTTTCATAGCATCTGCGATCAAATTTCCGATAATATCGTCGTTGTTAGCGCTTATTGTCGCTACTTTTGATATCTGGTCGTCCTTAACTTTAACGGCATTTTTCTTAATTTCCGCAACTACCAAATCGCACGCTTTCTGCATACCTCTTTTTAATGACATTGGGTTTGCTCCGGCAGTTACGTTCTTTAATCCTTCATTAATCAAAGCCTGCGCTAAAACTGTAGCCGTAGTAGTACCGTCGCCCGCTACGTCGTTAGTTTTTGTCGATACTTCCTTTACCAATTGAGCGCCCATATTTTCAAAGGGATCTGATAATTCGATCTCTTTTGCGATAGTAACGCCGTCGTTTGTTACAGTTGGAGCTCCAAATTTCTTATCGAGAACGACGTTTCTTCCTCGGGGTCCCAAAGTTACTTTAACTGCGTTTGCAACAGCGTCGACCCCTTTCTTTAGAGCGTCTCTTGCGTCTGTTGAATATAAAATCTTTTTTGCCATATTTTTCACCTCTTTTTTTATTTATTGATTTTTTAAAATATGAATTATTTTAACATAGAGAAATTAATAAAATTTTATCAAATAGGCAAATACTTTTTTTAAAATTTTAACAATTTTTATTCTATACAATATAATCCCTATAATTAAATTTCTGTTTTTGTATTGAATTCTCTTTTAATGAAAGAGAAATTCTTTTTCTAACATTATCTATCTCTATAATGGAGAATTCTTTTACGTCGCCTACTTTCAAAACCTCCTGCGGATTTTTAATAAATTTTGAACTCATCTGAGAAACGTGTATCAATGCCGTTTCTTTGATCCCTATGTCGATAAACGCCCCAAAATCGACGACATTCTTTACCTTGCCGGTAACTTTCATTCCGTTTTTCAGATCCTCGAATTTCACTACCCCTTTTTGCAAAATCGGTTGCGGAAAATCTTCTCGCGGGTCTCTGTTCGGCTTCTTTATCTCGTCCACGATATCTTTGATAGTAGATTCGCCGACGTCGTATTTTCTTTCCAAATCCAAAACGACCTGACTTGTCAAATTTTTACCGGTTTTCAGTAAATTGTAAATTTCAGTCGCGATTTCATAATTTTCGGGATGAACCCACGTATTATCCAACGGATTATCGCTTTCCGGAATTTTGATGAACCCAGCCGCCTGCTCGAATACCTTCTCCCCTATGCCTGCGACCCTTTTTAGCTCGTCTCTTGTTTTGATTATTCCCCTATCGTCTCTGTATTCAATAATATTCTTTGCGACAAACGTCGTTATACCCGAAACATATCTGAGTAACGAATACGACGCAGTGTTTATATTTACCCCAACGTTATTAACTACCGACTCCACAACCTCGTCAAGACTGTTTGAAAGCGCCGTCTGATTAACGTCGTGTTGATAAAGACCGACTCCGATAGATTTGGGATCTATCTTGACGAGTTCGGATAGAGGATCCTGAAGCCTTCTTCCTATAGATATAGCTCCTCTGATGGTCAGATCCAAATCGGGGAATTCATCGCGGGCGACGTCCGAAGCGGAATAAACCGACGCTCCGTCCTCGCTTACTATCGTGTACTGAACCGGCAGAGAATAATCGCTAATCGCCTCGGCCACAACTTGTTGAACCTCATGCGAGCCGGTGCCGTTACCGACGGCGATCAACTCTACGCTGTGTTTCTTAGCGTACTCTGCGATAAGTTTCTTCGATTCGGCGACCTTGTCCTGACGTATCATAAAATATTCAAGAAATTTACCCGTTTCGGATATGCAAACTATTTTTGTACCGGTCCTGATACCGGGATCTATCCCCATGACTCTGGTTTTCTTTATCGGCGGTTGCATTAGAAGATTTCGTAAATTCTCTGCGAAAATTGAAATGCCATGTTTATCGGCGTCTTCTGAAAAGTCCGTCCTGATTTCCCGTAAAACCGCCGGAACTAAAAGCCGCTTCAATCCGTCCAAAACAGCTTTTTTGTGATAATCGTTCGCCGTTTTGGTATTTCTAAGGAGAGTTTCATTCACAGCGTCCAAATCGTAATCGACTACGACGTCTAATTCCTCCTCCTTTTCGCCTCGGTTTATAGCTAAAACTCTATGCGGCTTTACCGTTTTTAGCGGCTCTTTATAATCGTAATACATTTTATAAACGCTGGACTCTTCGTTTTTCTTCCCCTTAACGGCTAAAAACCCGTTTTCATAAATAAAAAGTTTTATCAACTTTCTGTTTTCTATATCGCGAGCTATCTTTTCAGCAATAATGTCCATCGCGCCTTGTAGCGCCTCTTCGACGCTATTAACCTCTTTTTCGGCGGATATATAACCGGCGGCAAACTTTTCGATATCGCGCTCTTTTTCCATAAGATTCGCCAACTCTTCGAGACCGCGCTCGATAGCGACCATACCTCTCGTCTTCTTTTTCTTTTTGAAAGGAGCGTACAAATCCTCAAGCTCCATATAAGTTTCGCTCTTCTGAATATTGTAGTAAAGCTCGTCGGTAAGTTTTCCCTGAGTAAAAAGCGTCTTTATTATCTCAATTCTTCTGGTTTCAAGATTTTCCAGACTAATCATCTTGTGAAAAATATCCCGAACTTCCACCTCGTCCAAATTACCCGTCGCTTCTTTTCTATATCTTGAGATAAAAGGAATCGTACTCCCCTCTTTAGATAACTTGACCGTAGGTCTTACTTTAAAAGTCGGAATATTTAATTCGGTTGAAATTTTATTGATTATATCTTCCTGATTTATATCTAAACTATTAACAAATTCTTCAGTGAACGCCATAGAACAACCCCGATAAATAATATTGTAGACGCGAAATTTTTGACGCGACAGGCGCATTATTACTTTAAATATCAATACTTGTCAAATGAATTTGAGTTAAAAAAAACTAACCGCCTCAATTTGCTTGACGCGCGTTTTAAAATAAATTATAATAAATACCGTCGCCGCGATTGATATAATAACGACCGTTAAGTTTTTAGTATAATGATTTTTAGCTATATTTTACGAATTATATCGACTAAAACGCGCGATAAAAAGATTATTCCAATATATATAGGTTAATTTTATGATAATTCCTGAAAATGCCGAACAATACGATAATTCTGTTAAATTTTTGGTTTTTGAAACGGATAAAAACGGAAACGCTATACAAGTCTCCGACGCGCCGCCCATTGCCGGTAAAGAAGAGCTCGGACAAGTATTGTACCAAACCCGGTTCGACGAACTTCTCGCGCTAAAAGAACAAGTCGTAAAAGGCGAAATCAGTCCGATAAAACTTTATATGATCAATCAGATGCTTGACGAAAAAGATGTCGCTCGAAGGACGGGTATTTCTCTAGGACGCGTAAAAAAAACTTTGGCTATGGAAGGGTTTAAAAAGACGACAATCGGCGAACTACTCAAATACGCTAAAGTTTTTGGGGTTTCGGTTTCAGATTTCTTCATTATCATAAATACAAATAAAAACGCGCCTATTACCTTGTTGGATTATTTCGATAAATTAATTCGCGAAATAAATTTACAATAACTTCTTAAAACATTTTACATTTAGAGGGCAATCAATGGGAAATATACAAAATTATCGACACAACGTCGCGAGTCACTGCGAATCGGGTAGCGTGAGAAATTTATTGAAGCATAGCGGTATGGATATAAGCGAACCGACGCTATTCTCGATCGGAAGCGGCCTCGCCTTCGCCTATATGGTCAATCAAAAAGGGGTCGGCGGATTTCCGGTAACCGCGGCTCGGCTTCCTATGGGTTCTATCGTCAAAAATGTTCAAAAATCGCTAAAAGTCGATTTTTTTAATAAAAATTTTAAAACGACTGAAGATGCGATAAAATTCGCCGACGAACTTTTAGCGAAAGATATCCCAGCCGCTATATGCGTAGATATGTATTATATGACTTATCTTCCCAAATTTATGCAGGTCCACGCCCCTTTCCATTTTGTCGTTCTCGTCGGTAAAGAAGGCGATTACTACTACATATCCGATCCTTACTATCAAGAAATAGGCAAACTTCATATAGATATGTTGAAATCGGCTTGGGAGACTCGCGCTAAGTTCGCAAAAGATAATCTGATCGTATATGTAAAAGATATCCCCAAAGAGATAGATTGGCGCCCTGTTATAAAAAAAACGCTTTTACGTTCTTGCGATAATATCCTTATCGCTCCGGTAATAGGAGATATGCTGAAAATATTCGGTTACCGCGGAATAGAGCTTTTCGCTAAAGATATACTTACTTGGCCGGATAAATACAGAGGATTGAAATTCAGAGAAGGAATGTTGTTTACCCCAACGATTCTTGAAGAACAAGGAACGGGCGGCGGCGCATTCAGATTTTTATTCGGAGCTTTTTTGAAGGAAGCCGCCGATAAACTGAATAATCCGGAACTCGCCGAATACGCAAAAAAAATAAATATCATAGGCGAAGAGTGGAGGGACGCGTCGAGAAATATGATAAAAACCGCAAAAGAAATCCCTGTCGATAATAAACTTTACGACGACTGGTTTTACGCTAACGAAAAACAATTTAGAGAAAAAATTGCAGAAGTCTCGAATTTATTTGATAAAATCGCGCTTCGCGAGAAAGAATTTTTTACCAAACTAAAAAGGTTAGCAAATTTTTTGTAGCAATTATCTTAAAGAAAAATCATTTTAGTCAAATTTATATTATATTCTTGATATTTTTTTTTATAATTACTATAATTATCCAAAAGGATGTTTATTATGAAAAAATTTATCATTTTTATCGTTTTTTTAGTTATAATAATCTCATGTAAAGATATCAATCGCCATTATCTGAACGTTACGCTAGACTTATCGAAAGATTCTTCGGGCAATTTGTATATTCTTACGCAAAATAAAAACAAACTAGTCAAATTTGACGAAAACCTCAATCTTCAGTTTGCTAAATCGATAGATAAATCCGATTCGGAGTACCATTATATCTCAAAAAGAATGTTTATTTCTCAAAACGACGATATTTTAACTCATTCCTACATCTTAAATAAGAAAAACAAAACATTTAAGGGGTTTAAATACGCTTTTTATAATAAATCAGGCAACAAGACCGCGGACGTTTTTAGTTATTTTTACAAAAACGACGATGAAAGGAATTCCGTTTATGAAAAAAACATTTTTGCGGATAAAAACGGAACCGTATATATCTTGATAGAAAAAAACTACACCGACTATTATATATACAAGATAACAGGTAAAAATCTCATTAAAAGTAAAGAGAAAGAAGATATTGATATATTATCAGATAAATTTGAAATTATTAAGCTAAACTACGGTAAAAGCGGATATTTTACAGGTCTATATATAGACGACGACGGGCTAATTTATACATGCGACAGTTCAAATAACGTCTGCGTAGTTTTTCAAAAAAACGGCGAACTGCTGAAAACTTTCGGGGAAGAGGGGCTCTCTTCGGATAAAATGCTTAGTCCAAACGACATTTACAAAAACGGAGACAATTACTGCGTAGTCAATCTCGGCAACAGATGCCTTTCTATCTACGACAAGAATTTTGAGTTTATAAAAAGTATAGATCCGCTCAAACTCGGTTATAAGAAAAAAGATATCCTTACAGGAAAGTTTTTTGATCTAAAGAATAAAACCAAAATAACTCTCGACAGAGCAAACGACAATATAATTATTTTCGACGAGAACGATAACATTCTGTCTCAAACTAATTACATTAATAAAATAAACTGGCTCCTAATATGGGCGATAGCCGCCGCATCCGTTATTGTTATCGTGGCGGTTGTTTTTAGAAAAAAAATAGCCGGATTTATAATAAATAACTTTCGATTTAACATTTTTTATAAGATTACCGTTATATTCTTACCGATTATCATACTTATACCAATAGTTTTAGGTATAATTCAGGAGAAAATGATGCTTGAGCAGTTGTTAGACGAACGCAAGCAGAGAACTTTTAATATAATAAACGCTATTCTGAATAACGTCGACGTTAACGATCTTCTGAACGTCTCGGGCTCGGTAGATTATCTCAACGAAAGCTATCAGAAAGTCTATAATCTTTGCGACAGCATTCTATCCGATAAATCGGTTGAAATTGCAGAAAAACCTTATTGGATCTTTCATAAGATATTAAACGGAAAGTTTTATTACGGTATCAACAACTGGCAAGGTCCGATTCTCGAACCGTATATAATTCCCGACAACAAGACGATGTTTTACGATATTCTTGAGACCAAAAAACCGCAATTCGGGCGTATCAAAGACGAATCCGGCGAATGGATAAGCGGACTCGCTCCTGTTCTCGGATCGGACGGCTCGGTCGTATGGGTTTTGGAGATATACAGCGACGCGGCGCGTTACGATATTATCATGAAAGACCATAGAGAAAGAATATTAAAAATCGAGTTGATAGTTTCAATTTTCGTTCTCGCCCTTATACTGTTCATATCCCGAATATTAACTCAACCGATAAAGAAACTTGTCAGCGGAACGTTTCAAGTCAAAAACGGAAATTACAATTATTCGATCAAAATTTCCACAAAAGACGAGATCGAAGATCTTGGGACGTCTTTTAACGATATGACCAAAGGACTCGCCGAAAGGGAACTGATTAAAGACACATTCGGTAAGTACGTATCCAAGGACGTCGCCGAAAAAATTCTGAAAAACGAGATAAAAATAGAAGGGGAATCGGTAAATACTACCGTTTTATTTCAAGATATAAGAGGTTTTACCACGCTTTCGGAGAGCATGAGTCCGGAAAAACTTGTAGCATTCTTAAACCGTTTCTTCAACTCTATGTCGCCGATCATTATTAACAACGGCGGCATTATCGACAAGTATATCGGCGACGCGATTATGGCTCATTTCGGGACGATAAAAAAATACGGCGACGACGAATACAGAGCCGTAAAAGCGGCGATTGAGATTAGTTCGGCTCTTAGCTCCGTCAATCAAAATCAGATCAAACTTGGAGAAGCCCCCGTCGATATCGGTATTGGTATTCATACAGGAAACGTTATCGCCGGAAATATCGGATCGAAAGAGAGAATGGAATACTCGGTTATAGGCGATACGGTAAATACGGCGAGCCGCCTTGAAGGTATTACCAAACTTTTTGGGTCAAAAGTTATTATCAGCGAAACCACTTATGAAAAGGTCAAAGATAAAATCCAATATATCAGAACTTTGGGAGCGGTAGTCCTTAAAGGAAAAACTAAACCTATAAAAATATACGAAGCGTTGGACGCGGACGAATCGGCGGTTAAAGAGAAAAAGATCGAGTTCTCCAAATATTATAACGAAGCGCTTCGTTTATATCATCAAAAAGAATTTGAGAATTCGCTAAAATATTTCAATAAAACGATAGAATTGAACAAATACGATAAAGCGGCGATTTACTATACTAAAATCATTTCAGAGTTAATAAAATCGCCGCCCCCAAGCGACTGGATACCGTGTATCATAATGAGCAGTAAGTAAAAGAGTTGATATTTAGCCGTCTTATAAGTCGTCATTCCACCCTAAAGGGTACGCGCAAGCTAAGAGCGAGGAATCTTTTTATCAGATAACTCTACGTATCTTCTTTTTTATCTCTATTAACATTCTTCTTAATAAAGTCGCAAAATGCTCCGAAATTAGCAAACGTGGTCTCGCTTCTTTCCGACGCTAGTATCTTAATGCCGTACTCTTTTTCAACCATATAATCGATTTCCAAAGCGTCGATAGAGTCAAGTCCAAGCCCTTCGGGGCTAAAAAAAAGACTATCTCTTGTAATAGAGTCTTTATCAAGATCAAACAATTTAAGCTGATTAATTAACTTCTCTCTTACTTCAATTTCAAAATCCGTCATTTATTTCCCTTTCTCTTTAAAACGCTTCTATATCTTAAGATCATTAAATAATATCGCTATTTTTAGTCTCTGAATATCAATTAATTATACAAATTATAAAATATTTAACGCAATACTATATTATTCATTTAATTTTGTCAAATAGAATTATATTTGATTAGAGAACGGCTCGTCACCCCCAAGACTTCGGGAATCCGGTTTGATTTATAATTTTCCATCCCCCCCGAATTTGCGCATAAAAGTCATGTGAATGATTGCAAAAGTTTCTCATAGATAAAATATCGGATTACAAAATTAATCTCAAATTCTATTGACAAAACAGTTATATATATTTATATTACGGTATACAATCTTACATATATTTATATTTTTTATTTATTTCATTCTTGAAAGGAGATAAAATGAATAAGCGGATAGTCGTAACGGGCATGGGAGTCGTAACGTCTCTGGGAGATAACAAATCCGATTACTTTAACAATCTTATGAGAGGCGCTTCCGGAATATCTAAAATATCAAGTATCAACGTCGATAAAATTGATTGTAAAATCGGCGGCGATCTTGGCGCCTACAATTTTAAAAAGAAACTTATAGAATTTGAAGGGGTTTTACCGGAAAGCGTTTTTATCAAACTTAAAAAATTATTGAAGTCCTCCCCTTTTTCCACTAAACTATCCCTAATCACCGCCGTTAGCGCATATATCGACGCCGGTTTGTTCGATAATCCAGTCGATTCCGAAAAAATTTCCTGCTTCGTAGGCGGAAGCAATATGCACGACAACTATATCGTGAAAAACATTCTTCAATTTCAAGAAGAGCCCGAATACGTCGATCCGCTAACGGGCATCGTAATGTTTGATACCGACACCGTTTCGTGTATCGCCGAGACGCTGGGAATAAACGGGGCTATAAATACTATCGGAGGAGCTTGCGCCGCCTCGGGCTTTGCTCTAAAACACGCCGTCAACAGCATATTACTCGACGATGCGGAAGTATGTATCGTAGGCGGCGGCGCTTTGGACTACTCTCACATCGGTTTACATTGTATGTCGATAGTTAACGTTCTCGGCTTCAACGACTCGCCTGAAAAAGCTTCAAGACCTTTCGATAAGGACAGACGCGGTTTTATATTCTCGCACGGTTCGGGCGCGATCGTTATAGAGGAGTTGTCGAGAGCTCTCGATAGGGGCGCGACCATATACGCCGAGATACTCTCAGTCGGGGTTAACAACGACGCAAATCATCTGGCCAATCCTTCGTCGAAATGGCAAACCCAATTAATGAAAAATACTATAATAAAGGCGGGCATCGCGCCCGGAGACATAGACTATGTAAACGCTCACGCCACCTCGACGCAATTAGGCGACATAACCGAGATCGAGAGCATAAAGAATACATTCGGCGACCTCGCTAAAAATCTAAAAATAAACGCGCCCAAATCGATGCTGGGACATACCGGCTGGGGGGCTCACGTTATAGAGCTGATCGGCGCTATTATGCAGATGAGCGCATCCAAATTACATCCATCCATAAATATAGACAATCTTGACGAAAGAATAGACCTCGACGTTTGTCAATCCGCAGTCGATAATTATACTATCAATCATCTTATGAAGAATTCTTTCGGAATAGGCGGCTATAACTGTTGTACAATTCTTAAAAATGCAAATTTGATTATTTAAACGGAGAATTATATGAATTACAAAGAGATAGAAAACGAACTTAAGCCTCTTATAGAAGTAGTAAAAAGCTCGTGGATACAAAACTTCCCCGAATACGAAGCGAATATGAACAGATGCGCGCTCTCTATCGCGCTTGATATTTTTAAAGGACTCGGCTTTTCGTTCAAAAAAGGGGAGCCGTTTACTCTTGACGATATTCGAGCTAAAACAAATTTTCAGCCGCAAGCCGAATATCTCATAAAGCGACTATTAACCATTTTAGTAGAAGATAAAATTATAGAGCCGGCCGATAATATTCCGGGCAATTTTATCCCTATAAATCCCGATTTGTACATCGAGAGTCCTCCCGAACTCCTCGTTCGACTCGCAAAAAAGTATCCGGAAGAATCTGCGAGTTTACAATGGCTCGCCCGCGCTTATAACGGTATGATCCCTTTGATAAAAGGAGCCGCCTACCCGGAAGACATCCTATTTCCTTGGGGAGATATGGGGTTGATACAGGAGTTATACGACGAAAGCCCGATTTACAAATACTATTCTACTCTTGCGGCAAAAACTGTAGATTTGATCGTCAAAAATATTTTCAAGAAAAAAGCCGCTCTGCTCGAAGTAGGAGCCGGAACGGGTAACGGAACGGACATTTTGATCGGACTCGATAGTTTAAATTTTGATAAATACCTCTTTACCGATATAGCGCGATCGTTGGTAAAAAACGCCAAAAAGAAATACGCCGGCTATCAGTTTATGGAGTACGCTATGCTGGACTTGACAATCAATCCGTCCGATCAAGGCGTCGAGAAAAGCTCCTTTGATATAGTTTACGCGGTAAACGTCGTTCACGCCGCCAAAAACTGTAAAACCGCGTTGAAAAATATATACAACCTTTTACGCGATAACGGAGCTTTGGTCATCGCCGAGATTTCGCCGCCCGAAAATTCTATTTATAGATTTATGGAGCTTACGTTTGGATTAATACCGAGTTACAACGACTACGAGGATAAAGACGTTAGACCGGACTCTCCTCTGTTGACGCAGGACAAATGGATTGATTTATGTAAAGAGATCGGATTCAAAGCGTCGTACGCGCTTCCGCATAGTTTTATAGACGACGCGGATAGACCTAATTACAGGGGCGGCGTTATCATAGCGTTTAAGTAGATTATGAAATTCTTTAAAATTCTATCGTATATTTTTTTTACTCTGAAAGCGTATTTGGCTCTGCTTACAATTTTGACGCTAATTACTATCGCCACCCCTTTCGCTCTGATTTTTGTAGCACTTTTTGATAAAGAAAAAAAAGTATATCAATATGCGACTAAAATATTCATAAAATTATTCTTCTTATTAAATTTCATAAATATCAATAAAAAAATCGACTATAACGGCGTAGAAAAACCCAAAGACGGAGAAAAGAGAATATACGTATTAAACCATCAATCTTTATTAGACGGACTGCTCATCTTTCTTATGCCTGGGAATGTGAAATTTATGGCTAACGAGATGTACGCAAAAATACCGATATTCGGCTTGGGCGTTTCGTTTACCGGAAACATCGCGGTAAAGAGAGGAGAAGACTCCGGATATCTCAATCAATACTACCAAGCCGGCGAGATTCTCGACAACGGCTATCCTCTCGTAATATTTCCCGAAGGGACTAGAAACCGCGATGGGAACATAGGCAAATTTTATAACAGCGCTTTTATGCTGGCTCTTGAAAAAAACGCCTCTATCGTTCCGGTCGTTATCAAAACTTGGAACGTCCTTAGACCCAGCGAGTATATAGTCAGAAATAACGATTTTAAAGTAAAATTCCTCGATATGATAAAATACGAAGA
>JAGOCL010000037.1 GCA_017998755.1 Spirochaetota bacterium
GACAAAAGAGGAATATAATGAGATCGGAAACAGCCCGTATTTTAACGAACTTTACAACGAATCAAGATATTTAGCGGTAAAAAATAAAGAGGGCAAAGAACTTCAAATCGACGATTTTGTGAATTTCATTCCGTTTGGCAGTAATGTCGTGGAGATTGGGGATACTATTATCAAACATGTCGATAAAAACGTTTATGAGATTAACGGAGAAATTCTTGATATTAATTTTAACGAACCTCAATATCCTCCGTACGATATAAAATTTGATTTTGTACCGATGGCGCCTCATAAATTCGGTTTAGATATATTAGGCGGCGGCTCGGGGTTTACTCCGACAAAACCTTGTTCGGGCGTTCTTCTCAATTACAATTCAGAATATATGCTTATTGACTGCCTTCCTTACCTTGATTATCATCTTAGAGCGAGGGGGCTTTCGAGAAACCAGATCAAATCGATTTATCTCACGCATATTCACGACGATCACTGTAATATTTTCCCTCTTGTAAAATTTAGTCATAAGATGACTTTTTTGGGAACTAAAGAGATATACTGGATGGCGTTGAAAAAACTATCTCTACAAACAGGGCATAATTTTGAAGAATTTTACTCATATTTCGATTTTGTCGAGCTTACTCCTTATAAAGAAAACTATTTCTACGGGATAAATATTATTCCGCATTATACCGTCCACTCCATTCCGACAATCGGCGCGACTTTTAAGATGAAGGATAAAAACAAAATCGATTCGATTGTTTTTGTAGGAGATAATAAATCCATACCGGATATAAAAAAAATGGTAGACCTCGGCGTTACGAAAGAAGATAAATACCGCTATTTATGGAATATATATCGCGATAGGAGCAATTTACTTCTAGCCGACGGAGGGATGGGAATACTTCATGGTAATCCCGAAGACTCTTTGGAGTCAAAGTCCGATAAGGTTGTATTTTTACATCTTGAAAAACTTCCGGAAAAATTTGACGCAACGTTCTCGATGGCCGAAGCGGGTAAACGATACATCACAATCGATAGTAAAAACGACGCTTATACGATAAAAGCGCAAGAGATTTTTCACAATAGTTTCCCCGATATATCTCCGGAGTGGATAAACGCTCTGATGAGCAATATGAATCTTTCGCTATACAACTCCGGCGACGTCGTTCTAAAACAGGGCGAGAAAAGAAAAGGCAATATCTACATAATACTCTCGGGAGTTTGCGCGGTGGTTTATCACGACGGAAAGGTACTAAAAGAGATCGCGGCCAAAGAGACGGGGGATTTTATCGGAGAGATGGCGATTGTAAAAAGAACGAAGATCAGAAGCGCGTCGGTCGTCGCTAAAACTCCCGTTATACTTGGAGTTATCGATGAAGAAGTGTACTATATGTACTTAAAAAACGAAAATAAAATCAAAGATATGATGAATATTTGGGAGATGCGGCATGATTTGGAAAAAATCGAGCCGTTTTCTCTATATTCTGATCTTGTAAACGATAGGATAGCGGCGCATTCTAAACTAATGAAAGTTAAAGCGGGCGATTTAATAATTAGAGAAGGGGAAGAGAATAGCGAATTATATATTATAATGGAGGGGCTGTTTGACGTTATTCTAAATGAGAAAATAATTAAGACTATTTCAAAAGGCAACCTGTTTGGAGAATTCGGTTATTTTGAGACAAAAAAGAAAACTCCCGCAATCAAAGCTAAAACCGACGGCTCCATACTTGAGATTTCTAGCATTAATATTCAGCAAATCTTGCTTAATACCCCGTCTTTTAACTTTCTTATGAATCACATCATAAAAGAAAGAAAAGAGGAATTATTTCAGGGTTGAGTCGAGGCAAGTCTGATATGTGAAATAATTTACCGCTTTATATTTACGCCGATATATTCGCCGGTAAATTCGGCGCAAATCCTGTCTTTAGCGTCTTTTAGTTCGACAATAACCGGAATTGATATATTTTTATTCTTTTTTTCGATAATATCCCCATTAATTTGAGCGACGGCGAGCGCATCCGTTTTAACCGGAAGTAAATAATCGATTTTAGACTGTTTTATTACTATCTCATATAATTTGGCGTCCTTGTTTAAAGTTTTATAAACAAGAGCCCATCCGCATAAAACCATAACCGAATAAATTGATCCGGCAAATAAAGTATTTTTATCATTAATATTTTTATCCAAAGATATTGTCATAGATAACGAATCGTCCGAGACATTGATCAAATTCATTCCAAGAGAATTATAAGGGATAATTTTATTTAAAATCTCTACTAAATTCATAGAAGTACTATAGCGCTAAAGTTAAAAATTTTCAAATAATTTCCTCCGCCAGACGATAACCGCGGGGCGGAGGACTAATCTATCTCACTTCATCTCCCGACTCGTCGTAAACGATGAACTCCTTGTGTTAGAAAATAAAAGTTCATCTAATAACGTCGCCTGATTCATCGAGGATGATTAGCTCTTCTTTGGTTGAGTAGTAGGCGACTTCGTCTTTGCTCGATACAATAGGACAATCATTTTTCCACTCCTCATACCCTATATCTTTATTGATATACTTATACGCTTGTATTCCTCTCTCGTTTGTTATATATATCTTACCGGAGCAATATCTATTCATCCCGTCAAGATATGGCTTGGAGGGAATTTTGAATTTTATCATATACGGAGATATATCTATTATATTGACTAAATAACTATTTGTCTCTTCTTCGTATTGTTTGTAATAAACCTTATGTACAGGTTCTATATATCCGTTAGATTGTTCAGTTTCTTGAAACATAAATATTATAGGGATATTATTTAAAATATATTCTTTTTTTGTTTCTGTAAATGTGTCAACATCTAAAAAAGGCTTCTCTGATGTTATTGTAACAATATCTCCATATTTCACATTGTTATTTTGCAGTGTTAAATATTCAGGATATTTTACTTTAACAAGTATATCATTATAGGCACTGCCAGGATTTTTATAATAACCTCTTGCCCCCACTTCGTTACCTTGCGAATCTTTATATTTATCATACCAGATAGTAATTTCACTGGTACTTCTAATATATGTCGGAGTATTTATTTTTACTGTATTATTGTCTATTTTTGTCATATTATCCTTAGATATAGCATTAAGATTGTTGTTAATATTAAAATGCCTTATTACTGAGTAATTAATATCCTCATTATCGTTATATATAAGCGCATTAGAACTAAAAAATATATATAGATTATCAAAAATATCCTCTCCAAAATTTATAGTATCTACTGTGATTGTTAGTTCTTCTCCGGGAGTTATCTCGCCTTTATCAACATAGTATTTAAAAGATATATTTGTTATTGCGCCGGGCATAGTATTTGGACAAGACGACAGTAATATAATCATAAATATCGCTAAAAAAATGTATTTTTTCATAGTTATACCTCCCGTATCATTGTATTTTTATATCGTATAGATCATAACAAGCGTTTGTTGTCTGCCATGTATCTGTAAAGGCATATATCCATTTTCTTGTACCGCCCCATCCAAAATTACAAAGCATCCCCAACTCTGTTGCCCAGCCTGTATTATTCCAAAATCTCTTTTTTACCTCTTCTATCGCTACATAGTGATTAGCGATTAGCCCCTCCGTTGCAAATAACAATATCATCGGTCTATCGTCGGATATCGATTCCCAAACAAAATTCATCCCTTCTGTCCAATTTGCAACTATATTTTTTCTTTGTGTCGGTACAGAATATCCAAACTTTTCCGCATACTTTTTACCCTGTTCCAATTTATCAGGCCAAGTGAGACCATATTTTTCTTCGCCATATATTAACCCGCCAAAGAATATATTACCTCCTATAACTTTTAGATAGTACGAGTTATATGTTTCTGTATTACTTGCAAGTTCCCATTGCATTTTCCAGATTGGATCCAAGGGGATATAATTAGTTTTTTGGCATGCTTCCCAATAACGATAATAATGATTGTTAGGATCGCTCATGTGTATATCAAGTTTATAAGAACTTGATTTTAAGTCTCTTGGTTGAGTAAATAAAGAATTATTAACAATATTATATAATTTAGTATACATATCTAAACTTAATCCAGTTTTTAGAGCACGATAATATCCTGTATTTGGATAACAATACTCAACAATTTTCTTATTTTCGGCGCTCAAATTATTTACAAAATCGGTAACATAATAATACGGGACAGAGGACTTTAAATCATTGCCAAATAGTTTTTTCTTACCCTTAAACTGGTGCCAATAAGCATAAACCATAGCCCAAGCTGTACTTGCGCAACCAACAGGATATCCGCCATCATTTTCTGATTGAGTCCATGAAGGCATATTCCAGCCATTGCCAAAATAATTTTTTAGTTTACATTCTTCAGTTACTACCTGCGGTATTGGCGCAGGCTCGCCCCTTGTTATATTGCTTCTTTGTCTTTCATCATATACTTTCTTGAGATGTTCCTTATTATAATATGGCAAACACTGTTTCTCTTTTAACTTCTCTGTATAATCCTTTTTTATATCAGCATACCTACTCTCGAAAGAATTATCTCCTCTCGTCTGGTCGATAAGCGTCAATCCCACGCCATTAAAACCTATTGTAGCCAATACCTTTGTTTCTATTCCTCTTGTCGTTGACTCAGCAGAGCTTTCAAACCAATTAAATCTAACTACTTTAAACGCATCTGTATTTAACGCATTTTTGTAAGTTTCTGTTACCGTCAAGCCCTCCTCTGCCATTTCAGGTATTTCTATATCATTTTCAGTAACGCTTACGAGTATATAACCCGTATCCTTATCATCCGTCTTGACTTTGAACTCATAATGACTCACCCCTTCTATACCAGGCGTGTAGATGGGATAGTAGCCGCTTATAGCGCTCTTCTCATTCCAATAACTACTGCCGGACTCGACCCTCTGGCTTAACTCTCTCTCAGCTATGTAAAGTCCTAGATTTAACCTTGATGTATCAATTTTATCATCTTCAAAAACTTCAATCGTAGTTATAACATTCCTGCCGTCCGTGATCACAGGATTGCTACAACCTACGATAAAACCAAATACTACCGCTAATAATATAATATTTTTTAATAATTTCATAGAGATTTTTCTCCTAATATTTTTTTAAATTTAATAACTAAACTTAACAATAAATAAATAAGGCGATGTATATATATCGCCAGCAAGCGCGATACCATAATCATAATATTGATTATCGTTGCTATCGATATTTATACCTGCTTCCATATATGCCCTCCAGATAAGTTGAGTACAATAAAAACTATCTGTAGTCATCTTGTCGGTAAAATACATATTATAAGTTTTTCCAAGTTGGCGCATTGCAAAATCAACAATTATGTCAATAGTTTCACTATTGTTTTTATAGAGTCTTAAAACTATCACAATATCATCATTTTGTTTTAAAAAACTCAATGGATATAATGCCACCTCAGGTTTAATATGTCCATTTGTCGTGATGAATACTTTTGATTCATCGCTTGTAGGATCAGCTACACAAAGTAGCGCATGATGAGGGACATCCTCGCCTCCGCAAGCCATAAGGGTTGCATTTCTTGTTACTGATAATATTACGTCGCCTTTTTTGATTCCGTTGTAATCAATATCGCAACTCATCTTTTTATATTTTTCACTCTTTAGCGTTTCAAATTCTTTTGTTCTTCTAAAAAGTTTTAAAATAATCCCTGTTGTAACGGCATTTTTATAATTTTCAGCCATTTCTGTAATTGGTTGACTACCTACTCCTATAAAATTGAAATCTTTTTTGATTTCTTCTATGAGCCAAGATTTCTCATAAGACTCTGGAAATAAAGACCTCTTTTTTGCCGTTTCCTGTTTCACCTCTTCTATCGATGAAATTAAATTTGAGTCAACATTAGATAAATCAATATCATTTCCTTTTGTCTCATAATCAACGCTTGGACTCGAACAAGAAAATCCAAAAAGCGCAACCAATACAATTGCAAAACGTATACTACTTTTAAAATATACTTTCTCTAACATTTTTTTTCTCCTATGTTTTTTTATTCATATTATTTTCCGTCTGATAATAAAAACTAATTATCTTAATTACCTCCTTACGATTGATTCTCAAACAAGAAAATAATAATTTGAAGCTATATTTCGCTAAAATTACCGGAATTGTCAAGGGTATATTTCTTTACCTTTGGGGGTTAATTTCTTTACCCCCCCCTGAATTTTTGAATAATTTGGGGTTTTTTGACTTTTATGAGCGGCTAAATTTACGAGATAGTTCTACTCTGTTTGTCGTACCGGTTTTTTTATATATTTCGGATATTTTTTTTCCGATATAGTTTTCGGATAAATTCGTTTTTTCGGCAATCTCTTTATTTTGCGCGCCGCCGATTAGGAGATCGATTATTTCTTTCTCTTTTTCGGTGATATTATATATATCATATAGGGCGATAAGATTATTTTTATTGACCGAGCCGTTAGTATGATTGTTTGTACAGTCGGATAGGGCGCTAATTACGGATTCTTTGATCTTCGCGATTTGTCTATCGCGGTTTTTTATAAGCGAATGTATTTTTGCTTTCAACTCTTCTATTCCGAAAGGTTTTATCACATAATCGACGGCGCCTTTAGATAACCCTGAGATTTTGTCTTCTATTGAGGACTTTGCCGTTAAGAATATAAACGGAATATCGTTAAATTCAGGATTTTTATTTATTTCGTCAATAAATTGAATTCCATCCATTTTGTCCATCATTATATCTGATATAACTATATTCGGTTTAGAGATAAAATCAAGTTTTTCAAGAGCTTCCGATCCGTTTGCCGCTATATAGATATTGTAAAACTCTTTTAACATATCTTTTAAAAAAGAAGTCATTTCGGTATTATCTTCGACAAGCAGTATCGTCGCTTTTTCTTCGTCGTATTCCGTATCTTCAACTTTTTCTATCGCTTTGATCAGATTTATCGGCTTCGAAGTTGTTGTTTTTTCAACTACATCTTTGTCGGTTAGACTATGTTTATCTAAAGTTACTCTAAAAATTGTCCCTTTACCGACTTCGCTTTCTACTTCTATTTCTCCGTTCAATTCTTCGATTATTTTTTTTACGATATATAGCCCCATCCCTATTCCGTCCAAATTTCTCTTATTATTTGAAATTTGTTTGTATGGAAGAAAAATTGTATCCATACTTTCAGCGGGAATTCCTATCCCCGTATCTTCTACTATAAATAAAACTATATTCTGATTTGATTTCAATTCCAGAGTTATGTTTCCGCCGCATTTATTGTATTTTATCGCGTTATCGATCAGGTTATTAATAACTCTATCCATTGCGTAAGGATCAGCCTTTATAATAATATTGTTTTCGATATCTGATGAGATTATTATATCTCTCTTTTTAACCGCTTCTTTATAGAGTATCAGTTTTTCAGACAACATATCCGACAAATCGATGATTTGTTCGTGGTCGTATAATATTTGTCCTTTCTTGATCTTTTCTACGTCCAGGCTATTAACTATATCCCTTTGAAGTTTGTCTAAGGAGCTCTTGACGACCCTCAACTCCCTTGTTTCCTCGACATTTTGTAAGTACAATTCTCCGTAATTCTTTATTAATGTAAGCGGCGTTTTTATCTCATGCGCTATGTTTACAAAAAATTGGGTTTTTTGTCTTTCCGATTCTTCCAGTTTATCGTTTATATCCCACAGTTCCTCGGTTCTCTCTATGATTTTTTGTTTAAGATCTTTTTTTAGTTCGTTAAGCTCTATATATTCGTCGTTATATTTTATTATTAGGACGTATGCGAAAGAGAATATCAAAAATATTATCGGAGCAAATATTATATAAGGAAGCTCTTTGTCAAAAGTTAATAATATAAGAGACGCTATCATCGCAACCATAGTAAGAACGAATCCCAGTAAAATCGGTTTTATAAATCGGTCTTTATATTTTTTTTCCTTGATAACGACTACTGCTGTGTTTATTAACCAAAATGTCGCATATATTCCGCAAAAAGCCAGATAATAATTAATTATTTTCTTGTCAGATAAATTATGCGCTATAAAAAACATTATTCCCATGACGTCGAAAATTATCAAACTGTAAACAACAGCTTTTCTTACTTTCCGAAGTCCGAAAATTGTATATCCGAGAAATGTCGTACTGCTCGTTATAGCCGCCAAAAATAGATAATCCAGCGTCGTTTTAACTAAAACCGCGTCTTTCGGTATCATTAACATGTTAATAAAAAGTATTACAAAACAGAAATTAAAAAACGAGAGCGCTAAATTTTTAAAATCTTCCTTTCTTCCCAGAAAGAATATGAAATGAAAAACCGAAGCCGTAAAAAAAATACCCAAGTATACGTAGTATAAATTATTTGCCATGATTACTTGTTCTCGCCTTAAGAAACTATAATAAAACTATTAATTAAAATAAGTCAAGGCTTTGATAGTTCTTACAAATCCTATAATTTTTCACTATTTACATCTAATTGCTATAGTTATAAAAAACGTTTTTTGAATAAATATTTTATTTTGGATTCTAACAAAAAGTCTTATTAAATATTAAAATTTATGATAAAATACCTGTTAAAAAAGGGGGGTGTATGAGATCTAAAATAGCGCTAATAGCGATACTGTTTTTTACTACGGCGAGTTTATTCTCGGCGATACGCGATCTGACTTTATCCGACGAGGTCGCCGAACTTATCCAATCGGTAACGGCGTTAGAAAATCCTGCGGAAGTTAAAACCGCAGTGGATCGGTGGAAAGATAAAAACGATCTGTTCCCGATTGTATCAAAAGGATATGTAAATTTTTTATTTTTCTCAGACTCGACAAAAGACTTAATATCAAAAGTTGCGATTACCGGCGATTTTAATAAAAATAGTCAGACTGATTTTTTAAAGAGAGTAGGGAAAACTAATTTATTTTATAAAACTAAAAAAATAAAGAACGCCGACGGGAACAAATATATTTTTACAGTTTACGACGATAAAAAAAACGTAAAAGAGGAGAGAGACTATTTTAATTCAAATGTGAATTTTGATAAAAAATTTGTGAACATTATCAGAATGATCGATTCCGATAAAGGAACTCTTCAATTCATACCTCGAATTGATACGGGATCGGAACTCATTCCAAAAAGAAATATTATTGTTTATCTACCTCCAAAATATTTTCTCCATACGGAGACTAAATATCCCGTTATATATATGCAAGACGGGCAACAATTGTGGGATAGCCCAGGGTGTTCTCACGGCGGCTGGAAGATGGACAGTTACGCAAATGAATTAATAAATAACGGTAAAATAGAACCGATTATCATAGTCGGTATATACAATTCTCCAAAAAGAAACGACGAATATATGGGATGGTCGCAATACCATAGAGATAATCAAAAAGAGGTAAAAAATAAGATAGACGATCCGGAGATAGTCCGACAAATCGCCGAAGATTATGAAAAATATATGAATAATCATATCAAGCCGTATATCGACGGTAATTTCAGAACAAAGCCCGACTTAGCCAATACCGCGACGGGAGGAGCGAGTTCGGGAGCGATGATCGCGCTGTATATGGGATTCAAGAATAAAGATATATATTCAAAAGTCGCGGCTCTTTCCGGCGGTTTCGACTACTATATCGATATTACAAAAAGCGATTTTTTTAAAACGGGCTCCGGCTTAAAAATCTATCTCGATTGCGGAACAAACGATCTCGATAAACAGCTTCTTCCCGCGACAATTGTCGTTAAAGACGAACTTCTGAAACTGGATTTTGTAGAGAATCAAAATCTTCTCTATTATATAGCGGATAAATCGGGGCACAACGAAAAAGAATGGGCAAAAAGAGTCCCGATGTTTCTGGAATTTCTTTTTGGAAAAAAATAGTTAGTCGTGAAATTCGATTATTTTCTGAATAATTTCTTCTACGCCTAGTATGTGTTGAGCCGCCCCGATTTCGACGGCGGCTTTAGGCATGCCGTAAACTACAGAGGACTCTTCGTTTTGCGCTATAGTTTCGCCGCCGGCTTCCTTTATCGCGGCAAGTCCTCTAGCTCCGTCTTTACCCATACCGGTTAGCAGTATCCCAAGCGCGTTTTTACCGGCGGTCTTAGCTATCGATTCAAACATAACGTCCACCGACGGTCTGTGTCTGTTAACGTGAGGCGTATCGGTAAGACTGCATCTGTAATACGCTCCGTATCTATCTACGACCATGTGGCGGTTGCCCCGAGCGACTATGGCGCTTCCCATTGATATCTTATCGTCGTTTTCGCACTCTTTAACGTCGATTTGGCACTCGTTATTTAAACTGTTTGAAAAACTTTTCGTAAATCCTTCCGGCATATGTTGCGTTATAACTATACCGGTACAAGTTCTGGGCAGTTTGGTTAGAATATCTCTTATCGTTATTGTTCCGCCGGTTGACGCGCCAATCGCTATAACTTTGTTGGTAGTTCTGGCGAGAAGCGGTTCTTTTATTATTTGTTTCGCGGTTTCCCTAAAATCGGTATTTCTTTTTATCCCGCGTTTCAAATTGGTAATGTTGGATTTTGCCGCGGATTTTATCGCATCTTGCATTCTGGTCTTTTCTTCATTAAAAAAGTCTTTCAACCCGAGCTTTGGTTTTGTTATAACTTCGATAGCTCCGAGTTCTAGAGCTTTTATAGCGTTATCCGATCCCTGTTCGGCAATACTAGAGCAAACGACGACGGGTATCGGTTTCTGACTCATCAGTTTTTCAAGAAAAGTAAGCCCGTCCATCTTTGGCATCTCGAGGTCCAAACTGATAACGTCCACCTTGACGCCGTTATTAATCAATTCGACGGCTTTGTAAGGATCGGGAACGGCCCCGACGACGTTTATCTCTTTATCTTCGCGATAAATGCCGCTTAAAAATTCTCTGACAAAAGCCGAATCGTCGACGACAAGAACATTAATCATCTAATAACCTCTGTTTGAAATATAGTCGGTTCTAATTTTGAAAAATTGTGATTTATCCCATGCAAAGATTCGGAATGTCCCATAATAAATATCCCTCCGGGAATTAAGATTTTAGCCACATTATCTATAACGTTTTGTTGTAAGGTTTTTGTAAAATATATCAAAGTATTTCTGCAAAAAATCAAATGATAATTGTCCGGGAATTTTTGACCTATTTTACAGATATTAATTATAAAAAAACGCATATTTCTCTTTAAGAAATCTTTTGCGATAATTCGCTCGTCTTTAATATCGAAAAAACTACGATACTGCGCCGGAATCGACTCCAAATGATCCTTCTTAAAAACGCCCTCTTTTGCTTTTAGTAAGGCGTATCTCGATACGTCCGCCGCGTCGATCTGATAATCGAGAATAACGGATTTTCGTTTTTGTTCTTCCAGTATCATTGCGAGCGTGTACATCTCTTCGCCGGTCGAACTTCCTAGCGATATACATTTTAACTTAGTTTTCTTAAATCTATCCGCCAAGATTTTTACTCCCTGTTCTTTTAGAAAATCAAAATGAAAATT
>JAGOCL010000477.1 GCA_017998755.1 Spirochaetota bacterium
CCTATATTATATTCTTTCCCGTTAACGTTAAGAACGTATTTTGACGCCGCTTTCTTTGCGCCTTCAACCGGAGCTTCGAATACTACCGGCCCTTTTTCTCTACTGTTAAAGAAATTTACGGCGATTTGAGGAAATAGAGCGTAAGTCAGAACGTCGTCTACCGGCATCTCTTTACCGCCCATTTTTTCTTTGAGTTCGGCGGCGATTTTGTCAAATTCGTTCGTAATATTATCGGCCGGTCTGTTTTCTGTTATCTTTTGGATATTTAACTCGCTTAGCGCTTTCTTAACCAATTCGTCGTTCGGTTTTGCCGGAGTTTTACCATAGTTGCCGACTAATAGATTCTTAGATTCTGCGGTAAGCTTACCGTATCTTCCAAAAATAACGTTAAATACCGCTTGAGTTCCGACTATCTGGGAAGTAGGAGTAACCAACGGAGGATATCCGAAATCTTTTTGAACTACTGAAATTTCTTTCAAAACGTCGTCCATTTTATCAGAAGCGTTTTGTTCTTTCAATTGGCTTTCGAGATTTGAAAGCATTCCGCCCGGAACCTGAGCGATAAGAATTCTTGTATCCGCTCCCAAGAAAGAAGACTCAAATTGTTTATATTTCTTTCTTACTTCTCTAAAATATCCGGCGATCTCTACCAAAAGTTTAACGTCCAAACCGGTATCCCATTCTGTTTTTTGAAGAATTTCAACCATAGTCTCCGTAGGCGAATGACTCGTGCCCATACCCATAGACGAAATGGCGGTATCAATCATCTCCGCTCCGGCTTCAACCGCTTTAACTAAAGTTGCGACGGACATACCGGTTGTCGAGTGAGAGTGTATGCTGATTGGAATATCGACTTTCTTCTTAATAGCTTTTACAAGATCAAATGCATCGAAAGGTTTGAGAAGTCCCGCCATATCTTTGATACATATAGAATCGACGCCTAATTTAACTAATTGTTCAGCTAACTCTACGTATTTATCTACCGTATGATAAGGGGTCGTCGCATAACTTATTGTTCCTTGCGCATGTTTCTTTGCTTTTTTAACGGCTTTTATCGATCTGTCGAGATTTCTCGGATCGTTAAGAGCGTCGAATACCCTAAATACGTCTACTCCGTTTAGAGCCGATCTCTCGACAAACTTATCTACGACGTCGTCTGCGTAATTTCTATATCCTAATAAATTCTGTCCTCTTAAAAGCATCTGCATCTGAGTATTCGGATGAGCCGCTTTAAGTTTTCTTATTCTTTCCCATGGATCTTCGTTTAAAAACCTTATACATGAATCGAAAGTCGCTCCGCCCCACGTCTCCATAGACCAGAATCCTACTTTATTTAATTTTTCCGCTATCGGCAACATATCCGAAGTAACCATTCGGGTTGCTAAAAGAGACTGATGAGCGTCTCTAAGCGCTAAGTCTGTAACCTTAATTTTAGCCATATTTTTTTTCTCCTTTTATAATATGTTTTGTCTTCAAATATTTTTCTTTTTTTACATTCTTTGCTTAAACGCAAAAGATATAGCCGCGATCATCGCCTGATAATCGTCTTTTTCCTTAGACGGCGACTTTACCGCGACAACCTTGTCCACGCCTGATAACTTTATCAGCTTTCCGACTATAGTAACAAAAAATACCAAAATGATCAGAAATGAAAAAACTACTCCCATTCCTATAATCATAACTATCGCCGCCTCGCCAATAAGTCCGCTTATGTTAGACATCTTCTCCTCCTTTGTTCATAAAATAGACCGTTTATTTTATTTCTATATTAAAAATATATCTCCCGATATAACTTTCCTTGTTTCTAACCCGTCGTCCAGCGCCAAATAACCGTCGCTATCTATATCGACGACGGTCCCTATATACTTCTTATCGCAAATAATCCACTCGGCTTTCTTCCCCAACAACTTGTTGTTGTCGATCCATCTCTTACGTATCTCGGATTTACCGTTGTCGCTAAAAAACAAGTCAAAATACCGCTCCAGTTTTTCTATATACCTCTCCGCGAAGCCGTTAAGCGCGAAAGTTTTATTTGTCTCAAAATATAGGGAGGTAGCCTTTTTATCAATACCGGAGAGATCGTTTCTGTCCGAATTAATATTAATTCCAATTCCTACTATGAGTTTCTCCATAACGCCGTTATTCCAGACCGACTCGGCCAGTACCCCCGCTATTTTCTTATCGTCTATAAATACGTCGTTAGGCCACTTGATCCAGCCGTTTTCTACCCCTTCTTCCTTTAATATATCGATAAGAGACAAAGAAAAAACCGCTATGTGCCACAGGAAATTTTCAACGGGATATTGAGGAACAAATAAAACGGATAAAGCTAAGTTTTTATCCTTAAAGTTCAACCACTCTCTATTTTCTCTCCCTCTTCCCTTAGTCTGATTGAAAGTATAGAGCAAAGTCCTGTCTGAGGCGTTCAAACTCTTTAGATATGAGTTTGTCGAATCTATTTCTTCTGTATAAATCTTATCGTAAAAAACAAACATCCATTTTGATTATATTAAATTAATTATAATTTGCAACTAAAATTTGAAAAAACCGCTCTAATTTTATCGATTTGAAT
>JAGOCL010000478.1 GCA_017998755.1 Spirochaetota bacterium
GGTATAAATATGATACATGCTCTTATAATTGCGTTTCTGAGACGTTACGAACTACGGATAGGTCAAATCAAGATCCTCAAAACGTAAATTACTGCAGTTATATAACATGGTACGGTTATAAATACGGAGCGGGGATAGATCTCGACTCAGATTATCACTCAAGGAAAAGTACCGGTAATATGAAAGTCCCGGACGATATTGTATTCTCAATGAACGATCAATACGCTTACTGCTGGGTGTCTGTGAAGAAAAACGGAGCTTGCGGAGAGTATACCGAGTGGAGTTACGTAAATAAGAAAGTTTTTTCCGATAGCTCAGATGTGGTTTTCTCAAACGATCTTGATCATCCGATTATCGAGATAAGATAAAAAAGTTATAATAAAGAGGTTAATAAATGATTAGAAAAATAATAATCGTATTCATAATATTTCTAATTCTCTCGTGTTGCTCCTGCTCCAACGAAGTCGATCCCGATTATCTGCCGAGTTTTGACGGGATTGAAGCTAACGAAGACAATATATTTTTTTTGGACAGGGAAAGTAAATGCAATAAAATATATGTAATTAATACGAAGGAAAACAAGAAGATAAATACTTACGAATTTAAAAACATATATATCGATAAAATAAAATACGACGCCTCGTTTGATTTAAACCCGTACTTATTGATAAACGATAAATTGTTGAAATTTAATATTAGATCCGGTCGTCTTATTGAAATAGGATTAGATTATACTCCCGACTATTTAGAAATAGTTAAAGATAAATTATGGGTAATACCGATGAGCGCTGGATACAAAAATAGTCCCAGAAAATATTTAACATACGACGTATCGGCAGACAAATCGGAATATATAACAATTCCCGAGGGGCTTTTTATAGGATCATATTTTATTTTCGGTAATAATACATATTTGCCAATCGGATTCCAATCCGATATGCCGGAAATTTATAATTTAACTACTAATAAAATAATTAGTAATTTATTTACTAATGATAAAAGTTATTATGATTATTATTTAATAAACAGCTATTTATTTTCTGCATATTATAATAATAACAACAACTTAGTATACGACGTTTATTTTGTAAACTCTTTTGAGCCGACGTTTAATTATAACTACCTTTTTACGACTGACGAAAAATATCTTTTTGGAGCAATATACGAGAACGAAAATTATCTTTATTATATGGATAGGGATTACATAATGCTTATGGATAAAAAAGATAATTATACCGTTAAAAAGTTTCAGGAGTTAAACGGGGATTCGTTAAATTTTGTTACCTATTGCAGAAACGGTTATATCTGGCTCGTGAGCGACAACAACGACGGGGCGTATAAAGTCAATATGGACGATTTGAGCTATGAGATAATTAACTAACGGGGTATATTTGTTATAAAAATGTATAGAAGAACAATAATCTTATTCTTAATATTTCTAATTTTCTCTTGCTGTTCCTGCTCCAACGAGACTGATCCCGATTATCTGCCGACTTTTGAAAGTATAAATGCTGATGAAAATACTTTATATTTCGTAAATATAAGTAATAACAAGATTCATAAAATATATGCCATTGATATTAAAGATGAAAAAAAAATCTATACTTATGAATTTGACAGACGAAAGTTTACTAATGTAATTAGTGATCTTGTATATGATGCCTCTTTTGATATAAATCCGTATATTATCTTTATGAACGGAGATGCTTTAAAGCTTGATGTTCGTTCAGGGAAATTAGTTAAATTTAATATTGATTATTTTGCAGGTTCTTTAGCGATAGTTGATAATAAATTATGGATAACTCCATCCGGTCCCGGACTTGAAAATACCCCGGTAGATTATTTTACATACAATCCTAAAAATAATAAAACGGATTATATAACTATACCGGGAGGAGAATTTTTTGGATCTTGGGGTATTATTAATAACAATATTTATCTATCTCTAAACTTTGAAGATAGTTATTCTAAAATATATAATTTAACAAATGATAAAATGATATCAAAGGATATTTTCGAACAGGATTATTATGTTTATACCTTTTTTTGTAATAATTATCTATTTGCATGGTATTCAAGTGCCGAAAAAGCAGACGATGCATATTTTGTAAAATCTTTCGAACCGACGATTGATTATAATTATCTATTTTCAACTGACACAGATGAACTGACTTTTGTAACAATGTTTGAAAATAATGATTTTATTTATCTTGTTAGTCGGGAGTATGTTATTAAAAGAGATAAAAAAAATAATTACAATGTTGAAAAAATTGTAAGATTTAATAATAAAATTTCTTTTGGTTTCTACTGTAGAAACGGTTACATTTGGCTTACGAGCGAAGAGGATGAAGGGGCGTATAAAGTCAATATGGACGATTTGAGCTATGAGATTATAAAATGAAAAATACATTTATTCTGATATTTATATTTTTTTTTAATATAAACATTAATCCGGATGATATGACTAACGATTTTGAAAAAGATAAAGAAACGTCGTTTCAACATAATTTCAGCGGCGTTATATCGAATACTATTAACTTAATTGCTTTTGATAATACGGCTCTCGATTT
>JAGOCL010000479.1 GCA_017998755.1 Spirochaetota bacterium
TTTTGTTTTTTCGCTATATTCGCCTCCGTATCCTTCCGAGGTATCTAGAGAAATCATAGATAACAAAATCGGCTCCGGCAAGAAAGAATTATTTTATGCATATTATTCTTTGGTTGACGATAAATATATTTATAAAGCGCGACAATTGTCGTACGACGAAACACTAAAGTTTATCGCGTATTTGAGAAGTAATAAAGTTATTTCTTCAGAAAACTATACGCTGAAAGAGGGAATAGACGACCGCGATAGAAAAAAAACATCTCAAATTTTGATCGATATAAATTTTATAAGACCTTTATCGGCTAAAGATAAAAGTTATATCGAGAAATTTTACAGGAATACCGGCTCTCTTTTTATACTCGACAATAAAATAAAGCTGTATGAAATCTCAAAGATACAAAAATTGATGTCGGGTATTGGATACTCGTCTGTAAAATTTATAGGACTTCAGAATTTCATAGATATTTTTACAAACGACGAGAGGTTTCCCAGAGTCGCGTCGTTTACAATTTTTTTTACCTTTTTTAACGTTTTACTTATAAACGTCGTCGGGATGATACTTGCGCTACTACTTGATATGAACTTTAGAGCCAAAAAAGCCCTTAGAACGATGTTTTTTATGCCGAACGTTTTAAGTTTAATAATTGTCGCTTTTATTTGGACTTTTTTATTTCAAAATTTGATACCGGCGATACCCGGAACAGACGGCTGGCTGGGAGACCCTAAAGTGGCGCCGTATTCTGTTATTATAGCTTCGGTTTGGCAAGGGTTGGGGTATATTATGGTCATATATCTCGCGGGTCTTCAAAGTATACCGCAGGACATATTGGAAGTTGCCGAGATAGACGGCGCGTCGGGATTGAAAAAGTTTTTTAGCATAACGCTTCCGTTACTATTGCCGGCGGCGACCATCAGTTTTTTTATAACGCTTACAAACTCGCTGAAAACATTTGAAATAATGATTGCTCTGACTAAAGGCGGACCGGGAAGCGCCACAGAAAGTTACGTATTAAATATTTATAACGACGCGTTTGCCAACAATATGTTTGGATATGCGACTGCGAAAGCTATAATTTTATTGCTGGTAATTATGACAATAACAATAATTCAATTAACCGTTATGAAAAGAAAAGAGGTGGAATATTAATTCGGAGGAAATATGGCTAAAGGAAACGAGATAGTAAAAAAATCTTTGTTGAAGAATTCTCAAAAAAAGATTTTTCTAATCGTATTTGAACTATTTTTAATATTATGCGCCGTATTATTTCTTTTTCCCGTATTTCTAACAATTTTTAACTCTTTTAAATCAAATTCTGAGATACTAAAAAATCCGTTATCTATACCAAGATTCTCAAAAAAACTACAGGATAAAATAAAAGTCGAAAATTTTGAAAATAATTTATTGAACTTGATATTGATTGACGAAGATAAATATTTCATCAGATCTCAATACAATCAAGTTGATAAATATTTTATTCTAAATAACAACATCGGCAAAGAAGATTATGATAGAATTATAGAAATAATAGAAAAAAACGGGATAAATAAGACTATTTTTCAGAATATAAGAGATAATTATATTGGAGCGTGGAATTACGGCAATATTCCTGTAAAAATAAACGGGAAAACAAAAAAGAATTTCGTTACTTTTCCTCAGGTATTTTTGAATACCATTATAATAACAATATTTAGCGTCGCCGGAATCGTGTTGATAAGCTCGATGGCGTCTTACGCTCTTGTGAGGATAAATAACAAACTAAGCTGGGGTATATTTCTGTTTTTTACGTTTTCAATGGTAGTGCCGTTTCAAGCAATTATGATACCTCTTGTCGAGACTGCAAAAATACTCGGTGTAAAAAATTCCATACCAGGAATAGTTTTGATTTATATGGGGGTCGGAAGCCCTCTTGCGATTTTTATGTATCACGGCTTTATCAAGGGGATACCAAAAGAGCTTGAGGAGTCGGCGGCCATCGACGGAGCCGGACCTTTTACGATTTTTTTCAAAATAGTGTTTCCTTTGTTAACGCCGATTACTGCGACAATTGTCATCCTCGACGTTCTCTGGATATGGAACGATTTCCTACTACCGCTAATTATTTTGCAAAGCAAAGAGTTGAAAACTATTCAACTTGCGCAATATTCTTTTTTCGGAGCTTATAAAAGGGAATACGGACTTGCGTTAGCTTCGTTGGTTATATCCGCGTCGCCTATTGTCGTGTTTTACCTCTTTATGCAGAAGTATATTATAAAAGGGATAACTTCCGGCGCGGTAAAGGGGTAGGTAATAAGATTGAAAAAAAATGTCTTATTTTGATTTCTTTTTCTTAGGTTTGGGCTCGGGTAATTCGTTAGCGGTTATTTGAATTAACTGGCTAATCCATTCTCTGTCGTCGATTCTATCTTCAATAAGGAAGCTCATTTTTGCTCCGGGATAAGGAGGAGCTTCTTTAACGTCGCCGATGAAAGCTTTGCCCCCTTCGGTGGGTTTTATAAAAAATTGATTGTCGCATATTAAAGCGACGACTTTATTTCCGTAATAAATAGCGTATTCGCCAAATATC
>JAGOCL010000038.1 GCA_017998755.1 Spirochaetota bacterium
CTAAAAATTCTCTAAATTTCATGGTTGTTTAAATATCATTAATATAAAAAAAAATCAAGAATATTTGATTTCTAATTTATTTACTTTGCGCAAAAAGAATTTTATAGTATAAACAGAAAGAAAAATCAGAAATATTGTAGCTAATGAAGGAATCAAATTGCAAGAGTTTAATAATATAATAATAAAAGGCGCGAGGGAGCACAACCTAAAAAACATCGACATTTCCTTACCAAGAAATAAGCTTATTGTCGTATCGGGAGTAAGCGGTTCGGGTAAATCCTCGTTAGCTTTTGATACAATTTACGCGGAAGGTCAAAGAAGATACGTCGAATCGTTATCCGCCTATGCGCGGCAGTTTTTGGGACAGATGGAAAAACCCGATATAGATTATATCGAGGGATTGAGCCCTGCTATTTCGATAGAGCAAAAGACTACGCATCGTAATCCTCGTTCGACGGTGGGGACGGTTACCGAGATTTACGATTATTTCAGATTGCTTTTTGCTCGAATCGGCGAGCCGCATTGCTACAATTGCGGTAAAAAGATCGAGAGTCAATCGATCGATCAGATTATTGAAAATATTCTTTCGCATAAAGACGGAACTAAGTTGGTAATTATGGCGCCCGTAGCGAGGGATAGGAAAGGGGAATTTCAGAAGATTTTCGAGGACGCGCAAAAATCCGGTTTTACAAGAGCTCGCGTTGACGGAGTAGTTTATCAGCTCGACGAAGAGATCAAACTTGAGAAAAATATCAAGCACAATATTGAGATTATTGTAGATAGGATAATATTAAAAGATGGGATAAGAAATAGATTAGCCGACTCGATTGAGACTTCGTTATCAATGACCGACGGACTTGTTTCGGTAGATTTTGACGGAGAAACGAAAATATATTCTGAAAAATTTGCCTGTTTGGATTGCGGGATTAGCTATCCCGAGATACAACCGAGGATTTTTTCATTCAACAATCCTCATGGAGCTTGCGAGGAATGCCGCGGTTTGGGAGATATTTCGGAATTCAGTATTGATAAATTGATTCCCGACAAAAATTTATCTCTAAACGAAGGCGCGATTCAGACGCATTTGCCGCGGCACAACATTGTATTTCAGCAGTTGATAGCGTTGTCGGAACATTACAAATTCTCGCTTGATACTAAATGGAAAGATCTGCCTGAAGAGATCAAGAACATTCTATTATGGGGCGGAGAAGACGAGATAAATTTTAAATACGTATCTAAGGAAAGAAGAGGGAGCTGGGAATTTATCGGAAAATACAAAGGGATTATTCCGGATCTGAGGAGAAGGATAAAAGATTCGTCAAGTATCGGCGTTCGGGGTTGGCTGGAATCTTTTATGACGGTTCAGGAGTGCCCGTCGTGCAAGGGGATGAGATTAGGTAAAATTCCTTTATCCATTAAGATTAATGATAAAAACATTCGAGATGTAACAATTTTATCGGTTATAAATTGTATTGATTATATAAATAGTTTGGTTCTAACAGAAAATCAAAAGATGATTTCAAGTCAAATTTTGAAAGAAATAAACAACCGGCTCAAATTTTTACAAGACGTCGGGTTGGAATATCTAACTCTCGAGAGAAAAGCGGCTACTTTATCCGGCGGCGAAGCTCAGCGAATACGATTAGCGACTCAGATCGGGTCTAGGTTAGTCGGGGTGTTGTATATCCTCGACGAACCGACAATCGGACTGCATCAGAGGGATAACGACAAGTTGATAAACACCTTACTGGAATTGAGAGATATCGGGAATACTCTGATAGTCGTCGAGCACGACGAACAAGTAATCAGAAGCGCCGATTATTTGGTCGAGTTAGGCCCCGGCGCCGGAGAAAATGGAGGGTATATAACCGCTTATGGGACGCCTCAAGATGTAGAATATAATCCGAATTCTATAACGGGATTGTTTTTAGCGGGATTAAACGAGATCGCTATTCCGGCTAAAAGAAGAGAAGGAAACGGACATTTTATAAATATTTACGGAGCAAAACTGCACAACCTAAAAAATATAAACGTCTCTATTCCTCTCGGTAAAATGACTGTGGTTACGGGCGTAAGCGGTTCCGGTAAATCCACTATGATTAACGATATTTTATACCCCGTACTACACAACAAATTAAACCGCGGCTCGATGGAGGAGGGGGGATACGACAAAATCGATGGGCTCGAATATTTAGATAAAGCTATAAATATCGATCAAAGCCCTATCGGCAGGACGCCGAGATCGAACCCTGCGACATATGTCGGCGTTTTCAACCATATTCGAGACCTCTTTAGCGAAATGGAGGATTCAAAAATTCGCGGATACAAATCGGGGCGATTTTCATTTAACGTCAAAGGGGGGCGTTGCGAGAATTGTCAGGGCGACGGGGAGATTAAGATTGAAATGCATTTTTTACCGGACGTCTATATAAAATGCGACGTTTGTAAAGGCAAAAGATACAATCGCGAAACGCTCGAAGTAAAATACAAAGGATTGTCGATCGCCGACGTTCTCGATTTAACGGTAGATAGAGCTTGCGAGGTTTTTGAAAAACATCCGCCTATATATAATAAACTTTCAACGTTAAGAGACGTTGGGCTGGGATATATCAAACTAGGCCAATCTTCCTTGACATTATCCGGCGGCGAGGCGCAAAGGGTCAAATTATCGCTCGAGCTTGCTAAAAGAGGAACGGGCAAAACTATGTATATACTCGACGAACCGACAACGGGGCTTCACTTTGCAGACGTTTTACAATTATCTAAAGTCCTTAATAAACTTGTCGATCAAGGCAATACGATGATCATTATCGAACACAATCTTGACATTATAAAAATTGCCGATCATATAATAGACCTTGGTCCCGAAGGGGGCGACGCAGGCGGCGAGATTATAGTCGAAGGAACTCCCGAGGAAATTATTAATAATAGGAAGTCCTATACCGCAAAATATCTGAAAGAAATATTACAAGGTAAATCGTTTTAATCTTCATACGAAGATTGGTTTTAATATTTTTAAATTCCCGAAATAATGGAGCTATTTCAATTGATACAAGCCGTCCATAAACGAGCGGCTTGCTAATTTTTTACCAAATTTCATCGCCCGAAGCGTCGACAACTAAAAATATTTCCTTTGAGGAACTACCGTCTAAAATACCATCTATATCCATGCCTGAAGTAATACTTATATATCCCGTCTTAGCGCCGCTAGGAACTTTACAAACAATCTTTTGTTTAGCGGCTTCTATGTATTCTGTTACATAAGTAGCATTGTTTTTCAATATGTCGCCGTTGAGGTATTTACCGCCAAATGAAATTAAATATATATTTCTTTCCAAGTCATAATTATAAATACCATTGATAGCGTTATTTATCTCTTCCTGCGTATAAGCCATATCAACTTCTATGGTAATAATATCTCCCACGCGTCCTTTTTTCGGATTGAAATCAATTATCTTACTAATGGGGTTATTTCCTACGACAACGTCGCAATTTGTAAAAACAAATAAACTTATTACGAGTATAAAAATCCTTTTAAACACGACTTCCCTTCTATTATATTTTTTACGCTTGCGACATTATAGTCTTCTCAACTACGATAACGCGCAAAGAGACTTTGCTAATTTCACTGCGCCGACGCTGTCTTTTGAATATCCGGCGGCGCCTATCTCTTTTGCATAATCTTCCGTTATTACCGCGCCGCCTATTATGATTTGAGCGCGAACGCTTTTACTCTTCGCAAGTTCGACGACTGTTTTCATCTCGGTCATAGTGGTCGTCATGAGCGCGGAGAGCCCGATAATATCTGCGTTTTCTTTGATCGCCGCATCGATTATTTTTTCGGCGGGAACGTCTTTACCAAGATCGATTACGTCGAATCCGTAATTTTTAAGCATAAGAATTACAATATTTTTCCCAATATCGTGAATATCCCCTTTTACCGTCGCCATAACTATTTTCTTTTTTTTGGTTTGGTTTTCTTCGCTTTTTACCAAAAGAGGCTCGATATATTGAAACGCCTTTTTCATAGTTTCGGCGCTTGCGATCAGTTGAGGCAGAAAGTATATTTTTTTGTCGTATAGATCTCCGACTTTATTTATAGCGGGTATCAGATATTTATCGACTAAATCTTGCGGAGATATTTTATTATCTAACGAAATCTTAAGTAAATCGTTAATTTTTTCTTTGTTTCCCTCGACAACCGAATTAAATATCATATCTTCGTTGGTTTTTGTCGAATCCGGCGTTTTATTTTCTACTTTTTGGACGTTTGAATATTTTTCGATATACAACTTGGATTGAACGTCGTTTCCTATTAAGACGTCGGAGGCAAACTTAGCGTTGATAAGTATCTCTTCGTTGGGATTCGCGATAGCCATACTGAGTCCGTTTAGAATAGCCATAGATAAAAAGGAGGCGTTGACGAGCTTTCTTTCGGGAAGCCCGAACGAAACGTTTGAAAGTCCGACAATTGTATTTACGTTATATATCTCTTTGCAAAGTTTGATAAAATTGAGCGTTTCAAGGGCCGCGGTTTGATCCGCCGAAACTGTCATTACCAAACCGTCCACTACTATGTCGGAAATCGAAAAATTATACTTTTTTGCTTCCAAAAATATTTTTTCAAAAACTTTCAATCTTTCTGTCGCAGTTTTTGGAATATCATTATCGGTCAGAGGAAGCGCAATAAACATTGCTCCGTATTTTGCGGCTATAGGTAGAAGTTTTTCAATTTTCTTTTTTTCGTAGGAAATAGAGTTTATTAAAGCTCTTCCGGGATACAATCTTAAAGCCTGCTCGATAACGTCGGGATTAGAAGAGTCGATACAAAGCGGAAGATCGCATATTCCGGAAAGCAAAGATACCGCTTTCAACATAGTTTCTTTTTCATCGATACCGGGCATTCCCATATTTACGTCGAGCATAGCGGCTCCGGCGGATTGTTGTTCCTGCGCGAATTTTCTTATTCCCTCGAAATTTCCGTTTTTGATTTGTTCTTGAAATAATTTTTTACCGGTCGGATTTATTCTTTCGCCGACAATAGATAAAGGTCTCGGCGTATTTAAAATCAGATTTTTTCTCGGACCCGATACGGCGCTTAAGCTCTTCAATAGGGGTTTAATCGGCTTAGAACCGCCTGCGACTGTCGAAATCTCTTTTATATATTCGGGAGAAGTACCGCAACACCCGCCGTAGAGATTAACGCCGGCTTTGACAAATTCAGCCGCATAACTACCGAATTCTTTAGCCGTCATATCGAATGTCGTTTTACCATTAATCAATTTGGGAAGACCGGCATTTGGTTTAGCTATAAGAGGAATCTTAGAGTAAGGCTTCAATGATCTGACGACTTCTATCATCTTATCAGGTCCGGTCGAGCAGTTGCATCCGAAAGCGTCGACGCCAAGACTTTGCATGGTTATGAGAGCGGAAACGGGATCCGTTCCTGTCAGAGTATATCCGTCTTCTCCAAAAGTCATACTAACCATAATTGGTAAATCGCAAAGTTCTTTGATTGCGATAACCGCCGCTCTCGTTTCCTGAATATCAATCATGGTCTCTATAACAAAGAAATCCGCGCCTCCGTCTAACAGTCCTTTTGCCTGTTCGGAGTATATTTTAACCATTTCGTCAAATTTAACGTCGCCAAAAGGTTCGACGAATTTTCCCGTAGGAGACATATCTCCCGCGACAAAAGCGTCATTTCCGACGGCTTTTTTTGATATTTCAACAAGTTTTTTATTTAATGCGTAAACTTCGTTTTCAAGCCCGAATTCTTCAAGTTTAAATCTGTTCGCTCCGAATGTGCATGAATAGACGACGTTTGATCCGGCTTTAACGTAATCTTTCTGGACTTCAATAATTGAATCTGGATTTTCGCTAACCCATTTTTCGGGACATACTCCTTTGGGCATACCTCTTTTTTGAAGTTCGGTTCCGGTAGCTCCGTCAAGAATTAAAATTTTATTTGACAATAGGTTTGAAAAAGTTTTTTTATCCATTTTATTCTCCGAATATTATTAATCAAGAAATAGTATTTAACCATATATTTCGTTTTTTTTCAAATAGAATTTGATAAATAGAGCGAGTTTGGGGACGAATAAAAAATTTAATTAGTCGAAAGAAGCGCGCTGAAGATTGTTTTGACGGTAAAATTATACCGAGGCAAATATTAGCTTTTGGTTTAAGCTTCTTTGCCTAATTGTATGAAATCTGATGCCGGAGTTACGAACATAATGCCGATGCCGGGAGTATTTAAACATTCTAGTTCAAGTACCGCTTTTTGAATATTTTCTGATATATCGTTTTTTGCCAATATAAGAACCTGTTCTTTTTCAGGAACTATTGTGATGCCGAAGAATTTTTCATCATCGGGCTTGCCGGTACCTCTGGCGTGAAGTATTGTTCCTCCCGTTGCTCCGGCTTTCCTCGCCGCGTCCATTATATCGTCCGCATATCCGCGATTTACTATAATGTTAATTAATTCATGATCGTAAACTGTATTCATAAGTTTTCCTCCTAAGTCAATTATAAAAAGGTATCCGCAAGAATGTTTGCCTAGATGACGGGAATTAATGATTGAATTTGTTACGGCCGGCGCTTGATCGTTAGTAACCAAAGTCAACAATATGTCTTTTTCTAAGTCGGCTATAGACAAGAATCGAAGTAGCGCCGAATCGGAACTTCCCTTTCCTACAATGATAGTTCCTCCGCCGGCTCCGGCTTGAATCGTATCGGCGGCGATTTTTTCTCCCAAACCGTGATTAACCACCGTACATATCAGTTTATCGTATTTATTCATATTTATATTGCTCCTAGAGACTTTTTACGCCTCTTTTCTATTAAAAGCTCTTTATGTTTGAATATAATTCCAAGTATCTGAATACTTATCGGAGGGGCTACCGCTATCATCGCTATTAATCCAAAAGCGTCGAGAGCGGGATTTCCTCCCGAAGTTTGAGCCGCCCCCAAAGTTATCGGAAGTATAAAAGCGGCCGATACCGGACCTGTCGCAACGCTACCCGAATCAAACGCTATAGCCGAAAAGAGTTTTGGCGAAAAAAGACTAAAAATCATTGCTCCGATAAAAGCTGGAGCGATAAGGAACCAAATGCTGAATCCGGCCAAAACTCGCCACATAGATAGTCCTACGCCGACTGAAACTCCCAGCGCTACCGAAGTTAATAGAATAGGTTTACGGATATTTCCGGCGGATACCTCTTCAACTTGTTCGGTTAGAACCCACATAGCCGGCTCCGAGCAAACTATGATCGAACCCAGTATGCATCCTATCGGAATTAATATCCAATTATAAGAAAGCGCTCCTATTCCTTCGCCGATAGCTTTACCGGCCGGAATAAAACCGGTATTTGCGCCGATAAAAAAAAGAATCAATCCCAACCACGCGTAAATTAATCCGGTAAAAACTCTACGTATTTGGGCCGGGGGTAATTTTAGCAGAAAGATCTGAAATGCCGCAATTAACGCCGCCATAGGACTTAATGCGATAGTAACGTTTTTTGTCGTCTGTAACATCGTTGATAAATATTTAAAAATCGCGTTTTGACTATCGTTTGAAATTATTACTGCATATCCGGAACTAGAGGTATCGAGTCCGTTTTTACCAAGAAATAAACTGCATATAGCCATGCCCAATATGGGGCCGACGGCGGCTATACCGGTTGTTCCAAAACTATCGTCGTCTGCGCTCTTGTCGCCTCTTACGCTTGCTATACCTATACCCAAAGCGATAAAAAACGGAACGGTCAAAGGCCCCGTCGAAGCGCCTGAAGAGTCAAAAGCTATAGAAACGTAAACAGGGTCTATAAAAGCCGCAAAAATCAAAACTAACCCGTAGCATATAATAATAATTAGTTTAAAAGGAATTTGTAAAAGAATTCTACTCAGCGCAATTGCTAGAAAAATTCCTATTGCGATTGAAACGGTAAAAACAACTGTTGAAGATTTGATATTCCCGGTTACCGACTCGACCAGATCTCCTTGTACTTTCAGATTGGGCTCTGCAAACGTAACAATGAACCCCGTAACGATTATTACAATTATAATAAATGGTAAATTTCTGGTTTTTGTTAACGAAGCTCCTAATAACTCCCCCGCCGGAACAATACCGATATCCGCTCCGGCAAGAAATATCCCAAGTCCTAGAATTACAAAAATCGAACCGATAAGAAACTCGATAAGAGTTATAATAGGTATAGGGGCTATTGTAAAATGTAATAATACGACAATTATATCTACCGGAATAATAGCTAAAGCCGTATCTTTTAATTTTTTTATAAGATCCATTTCAGCTCGAATATAGCGCTTATTTTCGGTTTATTCAAGACTTTTTTATAAATCGACTTCAAGAAATAAGACCAAACCAAATACTAAATTTATTCTTTCATCTTTTTGAGAAAATTAGTAAATATATCTTGGCAGGTAGTCCAGTGATCGCCATTAGTTTCGCAGGAAATATTTGGAATGCCTTTTTCAGTTAATTTTTGAGCGAATAGATTTACAGACCAGTTAAATCCCGGCAGATCTTCGGTCGCCGAGGACATAACAATAAAGGGAAATTTGTCGTTGTTTTCTAAAAGATAGAAAGGATTATACTCGTTCCACTTTTCTTTTGATCCGAAAGCGTTAGTCAACATACTTTTTAGGAGAAATATCTGATTCGGACTCATTTTTAGTTTTTTACCGGTCTTTTCAAAATCGTCGTCCCAAGGCGAAAACGGGGCGGTATAAGGCGATATACAGCAAACGACGGGAAAAATATCCGGATTTCTCATAGAAAGCGATAGGGCGTTATATCCTCCTAGAGAATGTCCTATCAGATAAGTTTTTTCGGATGAAACGTCGAGTTTTGTCTTGAAATACGGGATTATCTCTTTGATCATAATAGTCTCTATATCGTCGGAGTACGGCCCGGGAGCGTCTTCAAGAAACATAAAGGCTGAACTAAAACTTATCGCTACGACCGAATAATCCGGTAAATCGGGATTATTTTTGAGAACCGTATAATATTTCGAACCGAATCCGTTCTTTTCAGCCCATTCCTCCTCAGTTCTGTTAAATCCGTGAAGATAAAAAATTATTCCGTTTTTATCTTTTCCTTCAGTATAGATATATCTTAATTCCAGTTTATTTTTACCGAAAAACTCTTTGCCTTGCGTAAATACGATTTTTTCATCGTATTGTTTAGGTTTCTCGCCGAAAGAAATCCTCGCGCATGAAGACAGGATTATAAAAAAAAGAAAATATTTTGCAAATTTCATAACGAACCCTTTTTAAATAGTTTTTCATATTTTATATAATTAGTTCAAAAAAATCAAGAGTTGAAATTATTAATGTTAATTTTTACATTATTTTTCTTGATTTAGATTTAGAAATAGTATAACGGTATATTATGATTTTTAAGAAAATATTTTATCCTGAATTTTATCAGGGAGAAAAGAAAAAGACCGGTTACTTCGAAGGGTGGTATTTCAAATTAGTAAATAAAGATAGAAATTACTCTGTAGCCCTAATCCCCGGTATAAGTTTAAATAAGACGGATTCTCATTCTTTCATTCAGTTATTTGTATCAAAAACCGTCGATAACGAAGTTTCTTTGAAAAGATACTATTTCAGATACGATATCAAAGATTTTACCTACGATTCCAAAGAATTTTCAGTAAGTATAAAGGATAACTTTTTTTCAAAAACCAAGATGAAGTTAAATCTTTCTAATGAAAATATAGTTTTTAAGACAGATATTGACGCTTATGGTCTAACAGGGATAAAAAATAGCATATTTACGCCGAATATTATGGGATTCTTTGGATATTTGAACTTTATGGAGTGTTATCACGGGATAGTCAGCATGACCCATTCGTTGTCCGGCTTTATAAATATAAACGGCGAGGACGTTTCGTTTGATGAAGGCAAGGGATATATAGAAAAAGATTGGGGCAAGTCGTTTCCCCGCAATTACGTATGGCTTCAGACTAATCATTTTTATGACGATTCGGCGTCGTTTCTTTTTTCATACGCGCTTATACCTTTTGGCGTATTTAATTTTAACGGTTTAATAGTAAATCTTCTTATCGGCAAAAAGGAGTATAGATTCGCTACCTACAATAGGGCTAAAATTATTTACGAAGAGATAAAAAAGGGATACGTCAAATACGAAATTAAAAAAGCGTCTTATAGACTGACGGTAGAAGCGTTTTCGGATAAAGAGATAGATTTGCCGTCTCCAAAAAACGGCGCTATGATAGAGAGTATCAAAGAGGGGTTGTCCGGTAAGATAAAGATAACTTTATTTAAAAAGAATAATAAAATTTTTGAGGATACAGGGTATAACGCCGGGATAGAAATTATGAAGCCGTATAAAAACTCTTAACTATCCTGATTTATTTTGCGATTCCGACGTAGAAAGTCCAGTCTTTAAAAGTAAAAGTTAGATTATTATTCTCGATTTCGTCGTCGGTCGCGATACATTCGGGAGTAGAAGTATAGTATCCGGGATCGTCGATATATTCTACGCTACGATCGCCGTCCGCTTTCAGACGGTTTAAAGTATCTGCGTCGTAATACTTGAGATTTTTATCGTTATCGAGTTGTTCTTTAACTATGTTGGCAAAATCGCGTTGTAAATCGCCGTAAGTATCGGCTAGACATCCAAAAAACTCGTCGATAACTTTAGCTTCCTTTTCGCCATGTTTTTTGAAAAGAGCAATTTTTAAACTTCTCTCTTTAATTTTCAAATATTCCGCTTCGGTCATATACTCCTCCTCTTATAAAAAATACCGGATATTTTCTCTTCCTAAATTATAGCAGAAAAAAATATCTTTATTTAATAAATTAATAATAATATTATAATTAATCAATTATTTTAAAAATTATGTTTCTTTTACTATACTTTAAAATAAATTTCTTGACAACATTACTAAAATTTAATAATAATATATATAATTAAGAGGGAGTAGTTTTCCCGTTAAACAAAATGGGACTCATAGCCGACAATCGCGAAAGAGCTATAGACTTTTTCCGGTTATGAAACGTTGTCTAAAAAAAGTAAGATAGCGCAAACGAGACTTTTAACAAAATATTTTCGCTTCTTCGGCGGTTTAGTTATCGTCTGGGATGAGAGATTTTGTTAAAGGTCTTTTTTTATTTTAAAAAGGAGAAAATATGTACAATCTTAACGAATTTTATAACGTTGGGGCAGAAGAAGCGTTAAAAAAGGTTAATTCAGACCGTTTGGGGTTAAATAACGCGGAAGCAGAGGATAGAGTAAAAAGCTTTGGGTATAACGAGATTACCGAGAAGAAAAGAGAGACTCTTTTTCAGAAAATCGTTATATCTCTATTAGAACCTATGGTTTTAATATTATTTGCCGCTTCGATTTTTTCATTTGTAATTAAAGATATAATCGAAGGATTCGCGATTTTGGGCGTCGTCTTGGTTAATACTATAATCG
>JAGOCL010000039.1 GCA_017998755.1 Spirochaetota bacterium
GTATTATAGCCTATGTTACAATAATTATTAAAGATGAAAATCACTACTCTTGGGCGGCTTTTTGCGGATCTTTCGCCGGAATGACAAGCTTTGAAATATTAACCATGAATAGCGGCGCGGAAAATTGGTCGTTAGCTTTTCTAATATACGCCGTTACTTTATCAACTATTACCAGCGTTATGTATATGTTAAGCGAAATACTGTCTTATAAATTTCCCAAAATCTCTTTCGACGGTTACGGCGGAAGACTTGGAACAATTGCTTTTATTTCTGTCGCGGCGTATTTTTTCTTTGGTAAATTATTTAAATTAAATAACGGAATAGAGATATTTTCAAGCGTAAAACTATCCTCTTTTTCCGATCTCTGGTTTTTGTTCACAATAGTCTCTGCAATAATCGCCTCGCTAATTTCTATGGAGATAAAAAACACAGTATCTTCATTGAACGATAACTACAAAGTCTTTACAGTTGCTACTACGGGTATTATAGGGGGATTAATTATAACAAAAATTCCGGTATATGGATACGATTACGGACTCGCATGGTACACCGGAGCTTTTATCGGCATGAGCTCTTATTATGTCTTGATGTTTAAGAGGCACTTTTTCCTCTCCGGACTTATATCTGGCGTTTTCTTTATCTTAACCAAAGACGTTTTTATCGGAATTGGCGGCAAACTTGGTTTTATCTCCTTTTTATCGGTAGTTTTTTTAAAAATATCCGACGTCTTTTACAATAAGATTCTTCATATCAGAGAGAAGGCGCCCGAATCGATTATAGAATCTTTGAGATCGGGCGATATCCCAAACCAGTCGGTCGACGACGATTACGCTCAGAAATTAGTCGAGTCCATAAGATTAGCGAAAGAAAGCGGAGAAGATATAGCTAAAATTGAGAACTCCGAATCGGGAAAGTTCGTTATAGGCGAAAAAATTGATTTAGAAGAGTACAAACAATTTACCATTAATCATATCGTTAATTATGAATTTATGCCGGAAAATATAAAAGAAATAGCAGACTTTCTAAACAATATTGATTTAAAAAATTGGGTATTTTTGCAAAAAATTGATATGTTTTTTTCGCCTATGTCTTATCAGGGAATTGACGATTCTCATATTGACAAAATCAAATTCAAGGAATCCGGTAATTTTATATATATACTCAAAAAAGAATATAGAGTAATCGCTTTTAGCGAGAAAGGAATCAAACAGAATATTTTCTCCGAACGATTCTCAAAAAATGATATATCTAATACCAAATTACTAATAATATTTCCGGTATTCTTAAAGAGAGAGTTGTCCGGCGTTTTTATTATTTTTGACAAAAACGATAATATTAAAAAATCAAAAAACAATTTAAAACTAATTAAGTCTTATTTTTTTAATATTTATCAAGCCCTATTTTATTAGCTTTTTATTTAACACAAGGGTTACTTCGTTGCCTTTATCGTTATACCTGACTTCGTCGAAATAGTTTTTCGTCATCATTATGCCTCTGCCGTGTTCCAATAAATAGTTTTCGCTTTTTGAGCAATCCGGGGTTTCTTTCCAGTTAAAGCCGCCCCCTTGATCTTTTATTATATATAGCGCGCGTTTTTTAGTCAGCAGATACTTAATATATACTTTTCTGTTTTTAAATTTCGGAAGAGTTGAATATTTTTTAATAATTTCGTTAAGATCCAGACCGTTTCTTAACATTTCGCTTTTTTGTTCGTAAGTTATTTCAAGATTACCGTGTTCTATCGCATTAATTATCATTTCTTGGATACCAAATTTTACGTTAAAAAGAAAATCTTTATCGACTATACCGACTTGAACCAAATCTCTTGTAAGGTGTTCCGATATTGGTTTCATATATTTCAACGAATTAGGTATAACGTACAATTTTTTCTCGAATTTAACAAATCTTGATACTTCGATATTAATTTTTGTTTTCTTAAAAGAATGTATATAATTTTCTAATATATACGCGATCTCGTCTTTTTCTCTGTCTAAAGACGTAACGCTTAACGATTCAAAAGATTTTATTTTGCTTCTAATCTTCTCGTTAAAATTTTCAATAAGAAGTAAGACGCCCCCTCTAAAATTTCTCTTCTTTATTTTTTTTAAGAGAGCTAATGAATTGTAGTCTGAAGATTTATAATCAATGATAATATAGCAAATTTTGTTATCGTTAACAAGCGCGCTTACGACTTCGTTTTCATCGTTCGCGTCGATTAATACAAAAGGCTTATTTATCAACAACTGTTTAATCTTCTCCGATCTATCGGAGTCTGAAGAAACTATTAATATTTTATACGAATGACCGCCCGCTATCATCAAATTTCCTTTGAACTCAATATAGCCTTCTTTTACAAATCAGAAATTTCTTCAGAAATACTAAAATTAAATTTCTCATCTTTGTCATACAAAATAAACGAATCTTTAAGCTTCGAAATTTTATATTTATATATTTCCTTTTCTTCTAATTCATTGTCCATCGATATTATCGACAATTTACCGCCATTAACTTCATATCTAAAACTTTTTTCTTCGTCTTTTTCAATCCATAAGCCCATTCCGTTTAGATAAAATTCTGCTTTGACGTCGTTTTGTTCGTCTATCCATCCCGAAATGAAGAATCCGGTTTTTTCTGGGATCTCTATCTCCATCTTATTTAGATAAAATCTTTCCGTCCCATTTATATCCGTTAGTTTTAATCTCTTTCCTCTATTGAATATCTCGTATTTATACGTTTTTTCTTCATCCAAAAAAGTTATTGAATCTTTAGAAATTTTATAACTCTTCGCGACAGGCTCGGTAAACATAATCTCCATCATATCCCCTTTCGCTCTAAAATATTTCCCGCCGCTTTTTATTGTAAAACTGTCAATTATTCCGTCGTCGTATTCGTATTCCCACTTACCGACAATCGACGTCTTATCCATAAACCAAGTGCTAAACCATGGAACGTATGTTATTAAACCAAGCGATAGCATCGAAAGCAAGATAAACGGAACCGAAGCTTTATATATCTCTACGATAGATTTATTAAATCTAATACTTGATATGAATAAATTCATACCGACGGGAGGCGTCAGATAACCGATCTCAAGATTCGCTAAGAATATTATACCTAAATGAACGCTATCAATGTTGTAAGCTTCAGCCAAAGGTAAAATCAGGGGTACTATAACCATGAGAGCCGAGAATATATCCATTAAACAACCGACGATTATCAGAAATATATTCAGCGCAAGTAGAAACATAAATTTATTTGTTATTATCCCTTTTGTCATATCAAACAACATATTGGGAATTTCTTTGTATATGATATAGTTTGTCGCCGCAAGCGATACCGTAAGTATTACTAATATCGCTCCGACAAGCTCCATACTCTCTTTTATAATCTTAGGAAGTTCTTTTATTTTAATATCTTTCGTTAAAAATATTTCAACAACAAGAACGTATAAAACCGTGAATGCGGCCGAGTCGGATATCGCCATTTTTCCTGAAAATATCCCGCCAAAAAGTAGTATCGGGAGAGGTAATTCCCATTTAATATCCCATAGCGCCGCTCCTACTTCTTTCATCGAAAATTTTTTTTCTGTTTTAACCGATCGTCTTTTAAAAATCGCATATACAGTTATTGTTAATATGATAATAATACCCGGAACCGCTCCGGCGACATAAAGACTTTCTATACTTGTAGAAGCGATAACCCCGTAAAGAATGATAACCAAACTCGGCGGAAAAAGCAATCCGACGCTTCCCGATGCGGTTACCAACCCCAAAGAGAAACGCTCGTCGTATTTATCAGACAATAATGCGGGAATTAGCAATCCCCCTAACGCCACTATTGTAACGCTAGAAGCTCCCGTAAATGCCGTGAATACGGCGCACGCTATAAGCGTTACTATCGCCAAACCGCCGGGCATCCAACCAAAAGCCGCTCCGGAAAGTTTAACCAACCTTTTAGATGCGTTAGATTTCGCTAAAATATATCCGGCAAAAGTAAAAAGCGGGATACTATGCAGTAGCGCCGTATTAGTAATACCAGCCATCTCTTGAGGAACTACTAAAATTTTACCGATTCCAAGAAAATTTACTAAGGACATACCCCCTATAACGGAAAATAACGGGGCTCCGATTATTGCTATAAAACAGATGATTATTAATATTACAGACATTAGAATTCCTTAGGTACAATTTCTTTTTCTATTGAATACATTTGGTCTACGTCTTTATTTGTAACCGTAAAATAAACAGATAAAATGGAAAAAACGGCAAATTTGACGCTCATTAATCCAAATCCGACCGGTAAGATAATTAACAATTTCCACTTATCAATTCCAAGAAAAGGAGCCGGATCGGTCGAACCGTATTCAATTTGAGCAATATACGTAATGGAAACGATTGTTATAATCGTACAGACTATAGCGGAAAATAAATTTGTCGCCAGATTTACGATAGATTTTAATCTCCCCTTTGCAAACCTTCCGATTAAATCTATTTTGATATGTTTGTTATCGTAAGTCGCTATACTCGAGGCAAACATAGCTATCCACAAAACTAAATATTTCAATAACGAGTCAAACCATATAACGCCTCGCGAAAAAAACGATAGAAATATCTGCGATACCGCTACCAAAACCATAATTGAAAAGAGAGAGACTAAAAGTCCCTCTTCAATTTTCCTAAAAACGCTAACGAATTTTTTTAACAAAACAACCATAGAGCTACCTTTTCTTCCGATACTCTTCAAGAGCCGTTTTTATCTTAATATAAAGCTCTTCCGAAAATTCTCCCTTAGTCAACTGCGTCGAAGCTCTTTCGCAAGAATCGTAAAATATTTTTTTCTGATCGTCCTTAACGGGCAAAACTTTAATTCCGGCTTTTTTAACTAGCGCGTCTTTTGCGGACTCGTTATCCTGTCTAACCTTTTTAGCTAACTTAGCCATATATTCGTTAAATAAATTTCTCATCGTATCCTGATACTCTTTAGGCATAGAGTAAAAAAGCTCTTTGTCTACAACTATAGCCCCTATCATAAAAGTTATTGGGAAATCCGCCATATATGAGATCTTTGAAAACCATTGCGTAGCTAATAGTCCGTAAGTCGAGTTAAATACGGTCTCAACTCTTCCGGTATTCAAATCGGTTAGTATATCCGACATTTTAGTTTGAACCGGCTTGATTCCGGCCTCTTTATACAAAGCCTCGCTAATAATATCCCCTTCCATCAAATACGGTTTGCCGTTTTTCAAATCTTCCATTGTAGCCACGGGCTTTTTAGAAAAAACATATATAAATCCGACTTCCGTCCAGCCCAATAAAACAAATCCGTTTTTCTCAAATTCGTTCTCGAAGAAATCGCCCATCGTACTAACTATATAGTCGTACTCGTCGTAAGAACGAAAAAGAGTCGGGAAACCTAATACGCCAAAATCTTTATAGATTAATTGAGCGCCGCCGCTACTTAGCCCCGCTCCGGAAAGTTGCCCGATTTTAATTTTCTTTATAACGGAGCTCTGATCCCTCATAGTCCCGCCGGCGTAAACTTTTATATCCACCTCGCCGTTATATTTTTTTTGAAGTTTTCCATTAATCTCTTCAATAAACTTTACCCACAAACTTCCGGCGGGAGCGTCCGTCGCCAATAAATAATTATACTTGGCCGAAAATAACCCCGCAGTTAAAACCAAAATAAATAAAAATGTAAAAATCCTTTTTACCACGCCTACTCCTTAAATAATTATTATTCTAAATCTATAAATATTTCATCTACTTTTTCTATCAATTCTTCCGCCTGATTTCTTGATACAATGTTTAAAAGTCTTGTATCCGGATATTTCTCTATATCCATATCTATAATTTCGTTTAAGATTCTTTCAAACTCTTCTTTATCGCCTATTGCCGTTAAATAAAAAGTCGCATAAAAAAGTTTTGTAGTTAAAAATTCCTCGCCGGATAGCTTCAAAGCTATATCAAACTCTTCTTTCGCCTTTTTTAAGTTGCCTCCGAAATTTTCCGGAAAAGCGCTGTAATATACTCCGTCAAACAGATGCGGAGCTCCGTAATAAAAACTACCGTCGATCTCTTTAATACGCGTTACTATTTCTTTTGCCACTGGAAGCTCTAAAAATGCATCCATTGAATCAAGATTGTCGATAATCCACATTATCCATGCGTTTGCCGCCCAAAAAACGTATTCGACGTCGTTTTTCTTCAGACTCGACAAAAACTTTTTAAAAGCTACATCTTTCTCATCCCTATCCTGTATATTCTCGTATTTATCAAACAAGGGATAAGTCCTAAGAAGGTCAAGAGCCCAGCCCTTCGTTTTGTCAGAAAAAATCTTTTTTCTTTCCTTGTCGTCCACAAAAGCGGAAGAATAAGCGGAGAAAGTCTGAATGCCTGTAACAAGTTGTTTCTTGTCGTTTGGAGAACTCTCTATAAAAGACTCTATTAACAACAAGAATGCCGGAGCTCCGTCTTCTATCAGTTTTATATCTTTTTGTTTATAAAGAGACTTCGTCAGCCCTTCGGTAAGATTGCCGATAATCGACGAACAAGAAGTAACGGAAACCATAACAATTATACAAATTAATAGTTTTATTCTTTTCATATACTGCCTTTAATCTTTTCTAAGAATATATATGTTTTATTTTAAATTCACAACTAAATACTAAAATATTACAAAAATTTTTAATATATATTACTCTATAACTGATATTACGTTATTCAAATTATTCCACTTTACATAATTCATCAAAGACTGTATCTGTTTGTTGTTAATGTAGTAAATTCTACCGTTAAATTTAATCAACCCGCCGTCCATTTCTGTAAATTTGAATTTAAAATTAACTCTCCCGATGAATTCTGTTTGAGCCCAGTTATCGCAAGTTTTTAATTTGGGTATATGTTTCAAATGATCGGCTTTTATTTTGTTGTCAACTATTGAATTTCTCAGAAGCTCTTCATATTTTAAATCCGACATTTTTCTCTCTTTTCTTCGCGCTTTAAAAATATTTTAAGAAATTTGTAGAATTGTATTTACAATTTCCATTATACGTATTATATACTAATTTACAGATAATTCAAGGTTTTTTTATGTTTGAAAAATTAGAAGACGCAGATTTTAAAAAATTCAGAGATTTAATATACGACGCTTCGGGAATTCATTTTACCGACGTTAACAGGCCTATACTAGAAAGCCGCCTCAAAGACAGACTAAAAAAGTCCAACCTTAAAAATCTTAGCGATTATTATAAAATTCTGATCGCCGAACCTCAAGAATTAAAAGTATTGCTGGACGCCGTTACTACAAATCTTACAAGTTTTTTCAGAAACTCGGTACAATTCTACGCTTTGGAAAATGAAGTAGTCAATCAACTCATTGCGTCAAAAGACGAAAAAGTTGTCAGGGTTTGGAGCGCGGGATGTTCTACCGGAGAAGAGCCGTATTCGATTGCTATGTCGTTGAAAGAAAAACTTGACAGTTCTTGGAGGATCGAAATAACAGCGAGCGATATTTCTTTTAACGTTTTAATGAAAGCAAAAGAAGGCTTTTATGCGGATAATAAAATCGCCGGAATTCCGCCGGCATATTTAAGTAAATATTTTATAAAAACAAGCGGCGGATATCACATTATAGACGATATCAGAAAAACAATAACATTCGACTATCACAATTTAAAATATGATTCGGGATTGAGAAATTTTGATATCGTATTTTGTAGAAACGTTATAATCTATTTTGATTCAAAAGCTCAAATCGAAGTAGTAAACAGAATTTATGAATCGATGAATTTCAATTCCTATCTGTTTATTGGACACTCGGAGTCGCTTTTCGGAATGAATACTAAATTTAATTTCGCTAAATTAGGCGAAGCGTGTTTATATATGAAAAAATAAGGATAAAAATTGAGCCAGACAATAAAAGCTATGATAGTAGACGACTCCGCTCTCATAAGGAATTTGGTTACAAAAGAACTAACCAAATCTGAAAATATCGAGGTAGTCGGAACCGCTATGAACGGAAGATTCGCTCTAAACAAAATCGGTAAATTAAAGCCGGATATTATTATACTCGATCTTGAAATGCCTGAAATGAACGGTATTGAATTTCTTAAAGAAAAAGAAAGGCTTGGAATAACGACTCCGGTTATTATCCTTTCGGCGCTCGCTAAAAAAGGCGCGAAGATTACTTTGGAAGCGTTAGGATTAGGCGCGTCGGACTTTATTTTAAAACCGTCGGAGCCCGGAGTAAATCTCGCAGACATGGGCGCAAAGTTAGTCGAAATGACGCTGGCTTTGGCAAAACCAAATTCGTATTATGAAAAAATTAGCCAAACTAACGAACCGACGCTAACTTCCGTTATTCAAAAAATAAAATTTGATTTAGGTACTATTCCGGAACTAGATATTAATAAATTCTTACAACCGATCGTATCTATTCCCGACATTAAGATAGTCTCTATCGGGATATCGACCGGAGGCCCCAACGCTCTGAGAGAAGTTTTACCAAAATTTCCGGAAGACTTCCCCATTCCTATTATCATCGTGCAACACATGCCGCAGGGATTTACTTTTGAGTTCGCCAATAGTCTGAATAAAATTTGCAAATTACCGGTAAAAGAAGCGAGCGACGGCGATATCTTAAAACAAGGGAGGATTTTGATCGCTCCGGGAAATAAACACGTCAGAGTCAAGAAAAGGCCTCTGGCAAACATTATTGAGCTTGACGAAACCGACCCCGTAAACGGACACAGACCGTCGGCCGACGTTTTATTCGAGTCCGTCGCCGAAACGTACGGAAGCGCTTCCGTCGGTTGCATTATGACCGGTATGGGAAAAGACGGCGCTCTGCAAATCGGTAAAATATTTAAAGCAGGCGGTATAACTATCGCTCAAGATCAGGGATCTTCGATCGTATTTGGTATGCCGAAAGTCGCTATCGAAAAAGAAAATATCCAAATTGTAAAACCGTTAAATAAAATCTCCGAGACGATAATTAATCTTGTTTTAAATAAGAAATTAATATAGTATAAATATATGGAAAATATTAAGAATTTCTTCAATAAAAACTTTTTAACAAGCTCTTTGTTTTATTTTATAATAATTATTTCAGGTATAATCTGGGGCGTAGGTCAATACCCGAGCTTCTTTTTTATCAGGTACTTCGGGCTTATCCCTTTTATATTTATCGTTATTTACAGACGGCGTTATATATTAGAATCTATATTATTCGGATCCGCCGCTTATATTATGAATTTTTACTGGCTCTACGTTACTTTCAAAGAGTCCGGAAAGTTGCCGATTATTTTGGCTATAACGCTTCCGGCCGTATTATCTGTTTACTACGGACTGCAATATCCGATAATAGCTTTTATATATAAAAAATTTTACAGTTTCAATAAAAATATCCTATTTTACTCGCTCCCGTTTATTTTTGTACTTGTCGATTCTCTTTATATCAAAATTTTTAAGCACAGCATTGCCGATAGTCAAATAGGTTTTAATATTTTTGTTCAAAATATCGATATAACCGGTATGACGGGGCTAATTATAATTATTATGATATTAAATCTTGGGCTTTATAATCTGATCGATAAAATTCTAAATAAAAAGAGAATCAAGTTCGCTCATTTTATATTTTTACTTCCGTTTGTTTTATCTCTTATTTACGGCTCTTTTAGACTGTATTACTTGAATAAGCAAATCCCCAAATGCGAAACGGTAATCGGCGCAATGATACAGGGTAACGTTACGGGCAAACAAAAGCTTGACGAAAATTATTTCAAAACAAACGTCGATCGTTATAACGAACTTACCAAATCCGCTTCCGACAAAGACGAAACGGTAGACCTGATTATATGGCCTGAAAGTATATTTAATCGAGCGTATCATGGAAAAGACGATTTTTTAAGAAAAGTTATTACGGATAATTATCCCCCTTTAATATTAGGAATAGTAGTATGGCTCGACGAATCAAACATTACAAATTCCGCTTTATTAATAGAAAACAGAAAAAAAACAGCTCAATACGATAAAGAAAATTTATTGATGTTTGGAGAATATATACCGATGGAAAAAACTTTCCCTTTTCTTAGAAAGTTGACTCCGTTATCTAGAAATTCCAGACCGGGCAAAACGTCTTCAATATTTAAAATCAAAAACATCAAAGCGTCCGTCAATATTTGTTTCGAAGAGATATTTCCCGATCTGATAAGAAAAAAATGCGCAGAAGGTTCAAATTTATTGATAAACCTGACAAACGACAGTTGGTTCGGAAGCGGTTTGGGACCTTTGCACCACTCGGTTTTGGGACGGCTTAGAGCGATTGAAAACAGAAGATCTTTTTTCAGATGCACCGCCACGGGATTAACTACCGCTAGCGACTTTACCGGTAAGATTATCGCTAAGGGGTCTATGTCTACGGCCGAAGTCGTAAAAGCCCGAGCGCCTTTATACGAAAAAAGATCAATTTACAGTTATATTGGGGAGCTCTTTACTAATATTTCAATTTTTATGGTAATTGTTACGGCGTTATACATAATAAGAAGACGGTACAAGATGAAAAAGATTTTGAACGTTATAAAAAAACGAGACGATTAATTTCTATCGCTTTTCCGATAACCCTTTGATACTTTTAAAAACATTTTTTATCACTTCCGTTTCCGAGCTATCAAGTTTTGCTCTGGATAATATTTTTTTGATAAAATTCTTAATTATCTGAGGCGATTGATTGGTGAAGAACTGTAAATAATCGAGCGTCAAAAAGATTTGTTCTATCATACCGTTAAATTCGTCTTTTGCCGCCGGTTTATATAAGTCGCTTTTTGATATTTCTCGATTCAATTCATACAAAGTTAAAGCTACCGCGTGGGATAAATTCAGCGATGGGAAATCGTCCGACGTTGCGACGGAGCATATCTGATCGCAAAGATTCGCCTCGTCGTTAGTTAAACCGCTTTCTTCTCTCCCAAAAACTAGCGATATTGAGCCGTCTTCGTATCCGGATAAATATTCGGACGCTTCGCGTAGCGTCATATCCCGCTTTCGCCTCGATCCGATTCTTCTTGATAGCGCAATAGAGATTTGCGATTCGGCCAAAGCTTTTTCTAGCGAATCGTAAATCTTGGCATTCTCAACGATTGAAAACGCTTTAAGAGAATATTTTCTCACGGTATCCGAAAGATATTGGCATCTTGGATTAACAAGCGCAAGCGACCTTATACCAAAATTCGCCATAATCCTACAAACGGCGCCAATATTTTCTTCCCCTTTCGGTTCTACCAAAACTACGGTTATCATAATATTATTCCGAGCTTGTATCGTTTTTATAAAACAAAAGAGTATTTGTACCGTAAATTCTCTGGTCGTATCGGATAAATTTACCGATTTTAGGGTTTATATCCTCTTTTTTAAAAACATGCAGAGCTATTACCCCAGCGTCGGTAAGCATATTTC
>JAGOCL010000480.1 GCA_017998755.1 Spirochaetota bacterium
TTCATGAGGACATTGATTCCTTTTCGGTAAAATTCCTTCCGCGCTTCCAAGATCAATGTATATATTATCGTTTTTAATTCTTTGTATATAACCGATTATTATTTCGCCTTCTTTCGACTTGAAATCCGACAAAAGCGAATTCTTTTCTATCTCTTTCAATCTTTGTAAAATGATCTGCTTGGCCGAATGAATAGCAATTCTTCCAAATTCTTCAGGATTGCAGGGAACAAGCATACTATCGCCAATTTCAGAATCTTTATTTATCTTTTTTGCATCTTTTAAAGATATTTCAAACAAATCGTCGTCGACTTCTTCGACTACTTCTTTCTTCGAAAAAATCGAAATAACCATATTTTCGTCGGTTCTTATAACCAAGTTTTCTATGGTGCCGAAATATTTTTCATAAGCTTTTGTTAAAGCTTGTTCGATCGTTTTTAAAATTAGATCTTCATTAATCCCTTTATCGTTATGTAACTCTTTAATAGCCGACGATAGATCTAAAACCATAAAATAATCCCCCTTATTTATCCATACAATTTAGCTTTATTTATTGATTCCAAATTTATTTGATTTATTTCGTTATTTATTAATAATAATAAATTATCGTTTTCAATTCCGCGACATTCGCCTATTAATATCTCTTGATCTTTCACAATTTGTATAATATACCCTTTGAAAATATCGAATTCTTTAAGACTTTTAAAGACTCTCGTTATACCCGGACTCGATAACTCCAATAAATAATCGTTTTTTAAAAAATCCAGATCGTCTAAAACAGGAGAGATCTTCTTGCTTAAACGCGCAAGATCGTCTACGCTCATATCGGTTTTGTTATACAAAAACAACGTAACTTTTGAACTGCCCTTGATATTCGCAAATTCAGTTTCTACTAAAGAATAACCGAGATTTGCCAAAAACGGTTGAACTTTATTTTCTATCAAAATTTCTAGACTGCTCTGTTTTCTCTCTTTCATAAAATCCGTCAAATTTTATCATAAAAAAAAGAGCCTTTGGCAAGACTCTTTCTTTATAAGATTCCTACTAATAATTTATAAATAATATTACAAGATTTTTTTCAATTAGTCAATAATTATTTATAAATTACTAGATTATTTTTATTCAAAATTATATTATCGCAACATATCTGTATTCTTCATAAATATAGATAAATTATTAATCAAACTCTATACGAGCCAAATATGCAAGATAAAGATAAATTATTAGAACAATTCAAGAATTTGATCGTAAATTTTTTGCCTAAGGATAAAGAAATAATACTTAACGCAGTCAAATTTGCCGAAAAATGCCATAAAGGCCAACTTAGAGCTTCCGGAGAAGAATATATTATTCATCCTATATCTGTGGCCGTCAATCTTCTTAATATGCGGGCCGACGTAGAGATGATAATAGCCGGATTGCTTCACGACGTCGTAGAAGATTCACCAGTTACGTACGAGGATGTCGCCAAAATTTACGGTAAAAATGTAGCAAATCTTGTAGACGGCGTTACTAAAATCAGTAAACTAAAAGCGTCAAACAAAACCGAACAAAACGCCGAAACTATCAGAAAAATGCTATTTGCCATGATAAAAGACATAAGAGTCATAATCATAAAATTCGCAGATAAATTGCACAATATGCAGACGCTTGAATATCTGCCTAAAGAGAAAATAAAACGTATAGCAAATGAAACTTTGGATATATACGCTCCTTTGGCCGGTAGAATCGGTATGGGAATAATAAAAAACGATCTGGAGAATTTAGCCCTCAAATCGTTGAAACCGGATATTTACAATATTATTGACGATTATATTGTAAAAAACGAAATGAATATAGAAACGACTTTAGACGAAATTACTAAAGTTATTAAATGTAAATTAGGGAAAAAAGAAATTCCTTTCGCTATTAAATCGCGTCCGAAACACTACTACTCGATATATAAAAAAATGCAGAAATACGATAAAAAAATTGACGAAATCTTCGACTTGTTTGGAATTCGAATAATTACCGACACAATTGATAACTGCTATTATATCTTCGGCATAGTTCATTCGATATGGATGCCGATTCCGGGAAGGTTTAAAGATTATATATCTAGCCCAAAACATAACGGTTACAGATCGTTACACACTACCGTTTTGGTTGAAAAAAGAAAAGCCGTAGAGATACAGATTCGAACGGAAGATATGGACGAAGTTAACGAATATGGAGTAGCGGCCCATTGGTTTTATAAGAAAGATTCCGCTCCAAATGTAGAGGATTTTGATTGGCTCAAAAACCTTATGGAATTTAATAAAGAAAATCTTTCTTGGGAAGACTATTACAACGCTATAAGAGACGATATTCTTAAAGAGGAAATTTATATATTTACTCCAAAAGGGGACATCGTCGAACTTCCTAAAGGGTCGACTCCTCTGGATTTTGCCTTCAAGATACATACCGATATCGGCTATAGATGCAAGGGCGCAAAAGCAAACGGAGCGATCGTTTCGCTAAATACCGAACTAAATAACGGCGACATTGTGGATATACTAACCGGTAATAAGCCAAACGTCAA
>JAGOCL010000040.1 GCA_017998755.1 Spirochaetota bacterium
TACGTATTTATACCAATAATCCGGAATACCCGCCTCTATTGCCATTCTATTTCTAACTTTTTTCGGTAGAACGCTCTCTTTGTATTCGTCGCTTTGCGTATTATATAAATAAGTCGAAAACATATTCACGACTCTGACGGAATACCCCTCTTTTTCAAGTCGATCGGCGGCTTCAAGCGTTATCGAGACTTCCGAGCCGCTTGAGATGAGAATTATATCGATAGCCTCTTTTTTCTCTTTTTTAATGATAAATCCGCCATGTTTTGCTTTGTCTATATTGAAATCAATATCCAAAACCGGAACTTTTTGTCTGGTCGTGATAATGATATTGGGGTGGTTCGTCAGTTCGAGCGCTATTCGCCAAGCCATAATGGTTTCGTTAGCGTCGGCCGGACGCATCAGATTCACATTCGGCATAAGACGTAGAGACGATATATGTTCAACCGGCTGATGCGTCGGCCCGTCTTCCCCTACGTAAATCGAGTCGTGCGAAAACAGGTAAATCGTAGGAATACGCATTATAGCCGCCATTCTGATAGACGGTCTCATATAGTTTACAAACGATAAAAAAGTCCCGACTACCGGTAGAACGCCGCCGTAGAGATACATACCGGTCGCAATCGATCCCATAGCGTGTTCTCTTATACCGTATTGAATATTATACTTCGAATAGTCGTCGCTCGATATCTCTTTGCCGTCTTTTATTATAGTCATTGTCGAACTGCCCAAATCGGCGCTTCCCGACACTATAAAATCGAGGTCTTTACAAACGCTGTTTAATATCGTTTGAGACGCGTTTCTTGTAGGTATAGAATCCCCTTTTTTAAATTCCGGAATGTTTTGAAAAACCTCGGGCGGTAGATACAAAGAATAATTATTGTCGTAAAGTTTCCTTAGTTCGGGAAATTTCTTCGACCATTCCGAAAATAATGTAGTCCATTCTTTATATACTCTTTCTTGATCGCTTTTTTTAGAGTTAAAATAGGCGACAGCCTCGGGATCGACAAAGAAGTCCTCTTTAATATCGAGTATGTTTTTGCAGAGCCCCAATTCGTCTTTACCAAGCGGCGCCCCATGGCATTTGCTAGTCGACTGTTTATTTGGAGATCCTTTTCCAATGATCGTATCGGCAATGATAATTACCGGTTTATTTTCCGCTATTCTGTCGTACTCAGCTTGCTCAAAACCGCGTCGGATATTATCCCAGTCGTGCCCGTTGATTTTTATAACAGCCCAGTTTTGAGCTTTGAATCTCTTTTCAATATTTTCAGTAAAAGTCAGATCTGCGCTTCCTTCTATTGTAATTTTATTACTATCGTATATTAAGATAAGGTTGTTTAATCTAAGATGTCCGGCAAGAGACGCCGCTTCGTACGACAATCCTTCCATAAGATCGCCGTCGCTCGCTAATACGAATATTCTGTTGTCAAAAATCGTATAACCTTCCATATTGAATTTCTGAGCGTTTCGTTTTTCCATCAAAGCCATACCTACGGCGTTAGCGACTCCCTGTCCAAGAGGCCCTGTAGACGTTTCGACTCCCTCAGTCCAGCCGTATTCCGGGTGACCCGGCGTTTTGGATTTGAGTTGCCTGAAATTTTTGATATCGTCAAGAGTTAGGTTATATCCCGACAGGAATAACAAGGAGTAGAGCAACATAGAACCATGCCCGGCCGATAGTATAAAACGGTCTCTATTCGCCCATTTGGGGTCTTTTGGGTAATATTTTAACGCTTCCCCAAATAGATAAGCTCCGATCTCTGCGCATCCCATAGGCAAACCGGGGTGTCCGGAATTCGCCTTTTCAACCGCATCTATCGTTAAAGATCTTATAGTTTTTGCCGTAGCAGTTAATCCTTTGTTTATCATAATAGCTCCAAAGCGCATGGGAAAAATTTTGATATATGATTCTTAAATGAGATGAAACGGTTATAACAAATTTTAATTAAATTATCAAATGAATTCAGATTTTTTTGGAAATGCGATGGAGCTTTAGTTGTTTTGGTAATATTTAGACACATATGTGTCTAGAGACAGTCTCATAGAAATTTTGTAGAGCTGGTTTTCAATAACAGATAAAAATTTCAATTTATTTTTTAAGTTTTGTAAAGAATTCCAAAAAAAAATTGTTTTATATATATAGAAATAAATTTTTTAAGGATTAAATCATGACAGAACAAAATTATCTTTTTCATTTTAAAATCTCTCCAAAATTTAACGATTATATCAATTATTTGATGGAAAAACTCAATTTTAAAAGTAATTGCCGGATGATCGATTATATTCTCGAGTTATCTTCTGTAAATATTCGAAAAATTAAAGAAGTTATCGGGGATCACAAATCAGAATATGAGTTTGTCGATATTGAAGACCCGAAGAGAATTGATAAATACGTGAGATTAAAGGTAGAAAAGTATAAAATGTTAAAAAAATGGCATTATATATTCAACGAATACGGAATATCTGTTATTTTAAGAGATATAATTGCTTTTTTCTACGAAGGAATTATCAAATATGGAGTTGAAAAATTTTTGAATATAATCGGTCGAAAATTAAAAGTAGAAAATATAAAAATTAAATTTATGGATATTTTGACACATATGAATAGAATTCCGGTCAAAAAAAGAGCGCTATTTTCGTATATTATCGATAATTTACCAGTCTACGTTTAAATAATCTTAAAATACTTCAAGAAAATCCATAGAAAAAGCGCAGTAAGGGATAGTAGAAAGATAAACAGGAAAGCGAAAGTTCTGCCGTCTATGATTAACGAACTTGATTTCAAATTTACGGATTTATTTTTACTTTTCTTCATAGCCGCGAGTTTTTTATCAATATATTTATTAATATCCGACTTTTTTTTTCCGCATTTTGGGCAATAATCGTTTTTAAAATCCTGAACTGATCCGGTAAATCCGCAGAATGGGCAACGGATCTTACCGAGACGCGCGCCGCAATGAGGGCATATTTTATCTTCCTTGTCGATTTCGCGCGAACATTTTCCGCAAATATAGAGAACGTCGCCCATTTTGTTTTCGTTTAAATCGTTTTCTTTGTCGTTTATCATTATTTTTCTTACCTGATATTATTATCGTAATTTTTTTTAATGTAATTATTTAATTTAAGTGGATTTTTTTTATTTTTGAAAGTATAATTTAGTTATAATATCCGTTAGTCGATAAATTATCGGGGGCTTTTCTTTATGAGATTGAAATTATTAGCTATATTTTTGTTATTATTAACTTTCAATATCTATTCTGCTAATCTTAACGTCGACGAATTGAAAGTCGTGTCAATAGGCGAATATATTTCTGCGACGGGGCAGTTCAACATGAACACCTACTTCAACTTTATAGCGTCGTTTGACGGAGGGTATAAATTTGCGGCAAAAACCACATTTGCGGCTAATACTCTTCAGATATCCAATACATTTTTAGATAGTACGACAGATCTTTACAACAAGGTTTTTATGGTATTTAATAGCGCCGAAGTAACCGCGAGAAATTTGTTTAATTCTCATCTTTTTGTAACATTTTGGACGGGAACTTACAAGTATCTAGGCGACGGTTCGGTTTATAAAGGGTATCTCTATTTTCCGCAAACGCAGGACGACGATTATAAGGGAATGTACAGGTTAAGAGGATCGGGCATTTCGTCGGAGATACGATTTTGGGAGGAAAAATTCAAAGCCTCCCTCCATATTTATCAGAATACAAATTTTATTACTTCCGCGACGCCGACCGCATTTAACTATTTTTCGTTTGATTTAGAAGCTGGGATTTTCTTGAAATATTTTTCGTTGGAAATATTCGGCGGCTATACCAAAGATTTTATTAATCCGAATACGAACGCCTATTTGAGATACGGTAGAGGCAAAGCCGGTCTTACGATGTGGGTCGGGGACGGAACTAACGTCGATTTTTTTGCCGCCGGCGGGTTGATGAACATAGACGACCGGCTTATGAATAATCTAAATCTTGGAAATTACGGAGTATTCGATATTTTTTATATATCCGCCGAGCTTCATTTCAAGCTGTTTGTAACGGATCACCTCATATCATTTTTGACCAGACCGCTATTTTTTAACGAGAAAAGAACGACTAATATGACGGATATCGACGTAAATTACAAATTTCACGTATCTGTTGCAGATTTTCCGATAAACGGCGGATTTATACTGAATTTCAGATATTCCGTCGAGGATCCAACCGATACTTGGAAACTGTATTTGTCGCCTTATATGTCGATAAAACTCTCAGGGGTCGTTTGGATGATCAACGTTCATTACGATTTTTCGAGAATAAGCGCCGCGACCGCCGCCGGAAATAATTATCTCGCTCTAGACGGCTTGAAGCTTGTCCTAGGCGTATCGTCGAGTTTTTAGAATCGAATTATATATGAGAAAAGTCGCTATACTGACCGTTATTTTTGTTTTTTTATTAGTATCTTGCGAAAAGAAATCGATAGAAATATACTTATTTGACGAAAACGGGAAGATGAAAAGGATTAATTCGGATTATTCCGACAAAATAAACGAAGATTACGTCGTAAAAAGTTATTCTGAAACAGGCGAGTTATTGAAAGTTGAGCTGAAAGACGAAGAGAATAGCGTTATAAATATTCAAGAATATGACGTCGAGGGTAAATTAGTCAAATCTTCCAAATATTTTAACGGGAAAACTGAGGAAGAGATAATATTTGATAAAAACGGCTATAAAATAAAAGACGAAATTTATTCCGAAGGCGTTATGAAATATTATAACATTTACAAATACGGCGAAGGCAAGCTATCGGAAGCCCGGCTTTTTGATAATGAAAACAATCTGTTAAAAACCGAAACCTATATTTACGATCAATCCGGCGACTTGAAAGATTTGTCTATCGTTGCTGAAACAAACGGATCCAAAGAAGATATAAGCAAATCCGACGGCTTTTTTAAAAAAACTGTTTACGGTAATTCCGGTTTGATATTATCGGTTTATGAAAACGACATAAACGGAGCGAAAGAAGCGTATTCTTATTACAAGAACGGCGTTATTGATTATAAATATGAATTGTCGCCGGTTCTCGACAGGATAAAAAAGACTTATTATCGCGAAGGCAAGATTGCAAACGACGTTGAATACGATCTTGCCGGCAATAAAATAAAAGAGACGGGATATTTGGAAGGGGAGATCAAAAATTATACCAAATTTGAATATAACGAGACCGGCAAGCAGGTTAAGAAATTGAATTACAATAAGGACGACTCTCTAGAGCGCGTCTATAAGTATGAGTACGACGATAAAGGAACGATTGTTCGCATAAAAACATACGATTCTAAAGGCGCTCTTATAGAATATGAATAATAATAAGTTGATTATCAAAATCAGATTGAAACTTTTTCTCCTTTTAGTAATATTTTCTTCTATACCTCTGTTTTTTATATTTTATTTTTCGCAGAAGCATGTTTTCAAATATTTATTCGAGCAAAATAAAGAGTACTATTTCTCAATTCTAAGCCAAAATATCAAAAATTTTGAGAAAAAGAACGCTCAGTATAAACGGGCTCTCGACGATCTAAAATCGTCTTCAAATTTCAGATATTTTCTTGAGAAAAAGATAACAAGCGAAAAAGACGAACTTGAGATTATCAAAAAAATAAGCTTTTTAAAAAACGGACCGGATAACGAAGACCTCTTTTATAAATATATTAAGGAAAATATCGGAGATTTGACGTTGATACATCTTGACGATAAATCCCGCCTAAATTCTGAGATCAGAATCGATAGTTTTTCGCAAAAAAACTCTTATATAAATACCGGGTTTATTGAAAATAATTTTGACGATTTGTTTGGCTCCGGCGACGGAGGAGACCTGATATTTTCAAAGATCGACGAATCTGTTATATATGCGGATAGTTTGGAACCAAGATACGGATATTATCAGAAGATTTTTAAAAGCGACGTTTTATCGAAATTAATTCTGATTTTTCTAGATAAAGATACGTTTTCCGAATTATTTAAAATTAATGACTCGATTGGCTCTTATAAAATGTATATTTTGGACAAAAACGACGAATTGCTCTGGAGTAACGATAACATATCCGGGGACGAAAGGTATCGCGCCGACTTTATACTTTTGGATTACAACATTGTAAGGATAATTAATAAAATTGATAAATACCAAAATACGGTGAATTCGAAGAAATATCTAGGGCTCGTCAAATATAACAAATCTGATTTTATGATATTCTCGGATATAGAACTCAAATCTCAAACTAAATTTCTTCTTCTGATACCGTTTAAAAACGTAACTTCTTCTATCGAAGGAATAATTAGAGCGATATTTACTATTTTATTGATCTTGATTGCGGTTATCGTCGTATCGAGCGTCTTATTAAGCGCGGCGTTTTCAAAAAAAATCGAAGAGAAGACCGATATAATACAGGGGGAGAATCTGTATTTTATGAATCTTGCTCACGAAACAAAAACGCCGCTTACTCTTGTTTCTAACTATCTTGACGAGTTTATCGGTCAAAACGGCGATAGCCGGGAACTTGCGATAATTAAAGAGAATTTTGATAAAATAAAAAGCGATATGATCTCTTTTCTCGACGTCGGTAAACTCGATAGAGGACAAGAATTTTACGATCACAAGCATATTATAAATTTATCCGAGTTTACTGAAAAGAAAATCGAGATTTTTAAGATTTTGAGCGAACGGAAAGGGGTAAGTATATCGGTAAATATCGAGAAAAACGTCTTTATCGGCGCAGACAGGTTTGCTTTGGACAGAGTCTTTAATAATCTTCTCGATAACGCTATCAAATATTCAAAAGACGACGGCAAAGTAGAGATAAGACTTTCCAAAGACGAAACTACCGCGCGACTGGTTATTGCAGACGACGGCATAGGTATTCCAAAAAATAAAATTAAGAAACTATTCAAACCATTCTCAAGAATACCGGGAACCGGAGCTTCAACATACGGGGTAGGAATGGGGCTGTATATCGTCAAGAAAATCGTCGAATCCATTAACGGATATATCGTCGTCGATAGCGAAGAGGGCAAATATACTAAATTTATTATTAGAGTTCCTTTAGTTCAAGAATCTACCGGAGAAATTAGCGATAATACGCCAAAATCGGTAAAAATTTTCGACAATATAAAGAATAATACTCAATATAACGCTAATCGGGCAAATATACTGATCGTTGAAGACAATATGGAACTACTTGAGTTTATGAAGAGTAAATTGGAGCTCGACTACAACGTTTACGCTGAAACGGGAGTCGAGTTCGCTTTAAATAGAGTAGCTGAAGTACAAAATATCGAGTTAATTATCTCCGACGTTATAATGGGAGATCGCAACGGGTTTGAACTATTTCAAGAGATTAAGAAGATAGATAAATTCAAAGACGTTCCATTTATTTTTCTATCGGCGCTTAGCTCCTTGCCGGAACGTCTTAAAGGCCTCGATATAGGGGCGATAGACTATATTTCAAAGCCTTTTTCTATAGAGGAGCTGAAAGCTAAAATCAGATCGATTCTGAATTTTAATCGGATGAAAAAAGCCCTGTATGAAAAAGATAAATACGCCTCTTTGGGGATGCTTTTAGGCGGAATATCTCACGAAATATTTAATCCTCTATCGGGTATTTACGGCCCGTTGGAAAACATAGAGAAAATTATCGATGGATCAGACCTCAAAGGTAATGAGAAAATTAACATTTTTATCGGGGCTATATATAAGAACATCGGAAGAATAGAAAATATTATCAAAAGCTTAAAAACTTTGTTTTACAACAAAGAATTTTTGATCGAGGAAGTCGATATACATAAACTTATCGACTCAATACTTGAGATTCTATCTTCCGGAATAAAGTCTAAGAATATCAAAATCAAAGTATCTATCGACGGTAAATTCAAAATATTTGCAAATAATAGCGTTTTATCTCAAATACTACTGAATTTGATATCCAACAGTATAGACGCTTCGTCAAACGACGGAAGTATCGAGATCAAAGCCGGAATGGATAAAAATATGAAAATCATTTCTATCAAAGATTCCGGCTCCGGAATCAGCGAAGAGAATCTACCTAACATTTTTAACGCCTTTTTTTCTACAAAAGAGATAGGAAAGGGGATGGGGCTCGGACTTTATATAGTAAAAGATCTCATAATCAAAATGGGGTGGAACATCGACGTTGCGAGCGCGGTCGGAGTCGGAACTACTTTTACAATTCGCATAGGGGATTCTAATGGAATTAATAAAAATTAAAAAACAGTTGAAATATTGGGACATAATATTCATTAGAAAGTTAAGAAACGTTCCCGAGAATTTAGTTGTAAAACTAATATCGCATATCGGTAGTTTTGTATTTATTTTGGTTGTTATGGCTATTATTTTTTTTATCGACAGCGAGTATTTAAAAAAAGTTTTTATAGCGTCGGCTATCTCCCTAACCATTAATACAATTGTCGTATTTATCTTAAAATATAGCGTAAAAAGAGACCGAAGAGTATATATCAGAAATATTAAATACCGTTACGACCCCTACTCGTTTCCATCGGGGCATGTATCGAGGTTGGCGGGATTTATTTTTCCGTTTGCTCAAGTAACATATGTGTCTATACTTTTTATTGTACTTGTTTTCGCCTCGGCTTTCGGTAGAATGTCCCGAAAATATCACTATTTCAGCGATTGCTTGGCGGGCTTAATCATCGGTCTTATATCCGGCGCGATCGCTAGCGCTTTATATCTCGCTAATTCCGGTTTTTTCGAAAGGTTTATTAACGTTTGGCTTTAAATTACGAAGATTTTTATAGGAAAATAAAAATTATTTTTCAGACAATTATCGCATAAATAATAAACAGACGCATATGTGTCATAATATGTTAAAAGCGCGACAATTGTATTTAGATAAATAATTCCCTATATAATCAAATTTGTTGACAAATAAAACTAAAAAAACTATTCTTATAAAAAGTAATATTAAAATATTAATAGGAATTTTATGAATTTCTCAATATGTAAAAAAGAAGGGTGTCAAAATCATTCGGTTTACGGATCGGATTTTTGTTACGATCATACGGAAGATAAAGAGGCGTTGAAGACCAAAGCCGTCCTATTGATTAGCTCTAATAAAGCGCTTAAGGGTTACAATTTCTCTAAGATTCCCTTGCAAGGGCTTGATTTCTCCGGAAAAGACCTCTCGTATACGATATTTTCAGAATGCGATCTTTCAGGATCGGATTTTAACAATTCCGTACTTATATCTTCGTTTTTTGACTTCTCAATATTAAATTCTTGCGATTTCTCTCATTCTCAGATAAAATTCTCAGTTTTCGGGGGAGCGTCGATGATCAAAACCAAAATTGTCGATACCGTCGCGAGTTTTTGCAATTTCTTGGGAGCCGATTTGACCGAATCAAACTTTAATAACTCCGACTTATCGCACTCCAGATTTATATGTTGCGGTTCCGCGGGGGCTTCTTTTTTTAACTGCAATTTAAAAAGAACTATATTTCAGAATTTAATATTTAAAATGAAGAATTTACTATCGTCTAATTATCAAGACGCCGTTATTAAAGATTGCAAGTGTTCAGACGGCTCAATTGAGGATATTATAAAATGAAGGTATTCACGACCGTTAATCCTAAAAATTTATTAAACATCTATATAATTACGGATAACGATCAAAAATCCGGCGTGATTATTGATCCGGGCGATTTTTCGATGAACGTATACAAACTTATCAAATATATCGGCGCCGATATAAAGAAAGTAATAATAACTCACAACGACGTTTCCAAGACCGCCGGCGTCGCGGTCATAAAGAAAATATTCGACGTTGAGATATTTTCCGTCAACTACCAGATCAACGAATATGAATCTATCAAAATAAAAAACGGTTCTATCATTAAAGAAGGAAATCTTGAGTTTAAGGTAATAGAAACGCCGGCTCATACTTTTGATTCGATATCGGTTTTGATTGGAAACGCGCTTTTTGTCGGCGATATATTACAAGCCGGATATCTAAGCTCTTTAGGTTCTAACGCCGAACCGAGCGAGTTTGAGCTGAAGGTTGTTGAAAATAATATCATGTCGTTACCGGACAATACGATTATCTATCCATCGTTCGGACCGGCAACCACGGTAAAAATTGAAAAGAAATTTAATCCCTACTTAGGAGTACGAAATAAAAATGTCTGACAAAGATAAATTGATAACGGCGATTTCAAAAGACGGAAAAATACACGGTTATATTCTGTTAATTAGAGATACTGCAAAGATTATTCAAGAAAAACACAAAATGAATATCATATCTTCTTCGATATTCTTGAGGGCTTTAGCGGGCGGAGCGTTACTAAGCGGCAATCTTAAAAACCTCGACGATAGACTAATCTTAACGTGGAGTTGCACCGGTCCCGTAAAAAAAATAGTAGTAGACGTTAATTATCAAGGGGAGATAAGAGGGTATATTGAAGAACCCAACCTCGAATTTATAGAGGGCAGTTTAGTCGACGGTTCTATCGTAGCGGAGCCCTATATAGGATTTGGCGAGCTCAACTTATCAAGAATTTCCGCCGGCATAGGAGTCCCTTATCACTCTGTTACGGCTATCGAAACCGGAGAAATTGCTCAAGATTTATCAATATACCTCAATCAATCGTTGCAAATCGAATCCTGTATAAATATCGGTTTATCTATTAGCGAGAAAAATGAGATAGAAGTATGCGGCGGAACGCTTCTTATGGCTCTGCCCGGAGCGAGCGATGAAGAAAAGAAAATTATAGGAGAGAAATTTAACGAGATTAACTCTTTGACCGGATTATTGAAAGATAACGGAGAGAACGCGTCGGATATTTTACTAAAAAAATTTGACCTTGATTTTGTTTCGGAAAAAGAGATAAAATTTAACTGCTCCTGTACGGACGAAGTAATCAAGAAACTAATAAATTCTTTAGACGAGAAAGAGAAGAACGAGTATAGACTTGCCGATAATAAAATATCGGTAGTTTGTCAATATTGCAATAAAGAGTATTTATTTGACGATTAAACGGAGTTTGATTGATGAGCGATACTATCAGCCGCGTTGAGAAAGAGTTTATTTTCAATTTTCTCATTAAGAATAAAGTCAAATTTGAAATAAAATGCGGCGTATCGAATATTGAAGCTAATATTCTTGAACAGAATATAAAAGAACTAAAGATTGATCTTTTAACGATGAGCGAGGAGATCAAAGAGTATCAGGCGCCGATTAGCGTTTTTTTTTATTTTCAGAACACCCATCATACTTTTAATTCCGTTATACTACGTTTACAGGGAAGTTACGCCATAATCAGGAACCCCGACAGCATAATCAGAAACCTTCTTAGAAAGTTTGAAAGAATCAGACTGACCGAGACTATTCCGGTTGAATTTGAGATCGAAAAAGATATTCTTC
>JAGOCL010000481.1 GCA_017998755.1 Spirochaetota bacterium
AGCTGGGACAAGGTATTAAATATCAAACCGCTTGAGAATTATATTTCGTGGAGTCCGTGGAAAATAAAACTCGCCGCCGGGCTTCAGTTTTTCTCGTGGGGGACGGCCGACGGGCTCAATCCTACCGATAACATAAACTCGCGCGACTATACCGTCGGGGCGAATTCGGATAAAATACCAATATTATCGGCGGCTTTTTCGATGTATCCGGTCGATTTCTTCTCGTTCGACGTTGTTTACGTTCCTTTTGAACAAAACGATATTTTTCCCAGAGATATAGAGCAAGAGATACCTGACGAACTTTTTTACGGAAGGAGCATGGACAACACTTCGGATGCGGTTAATTATCTTGTAACTAACGCAGTCGCTATACAGACCGGAACTATTACAAGCGACGATATTGCGAAAGAATTTGCAAAATATATGGGAAGTTCGTCTAACGCAAAAAACGTAAATATCGTTAAATTTGAGTTTGAACCGAAGAATTTCACAATAGGAGGAAAAACCAATTTCAGATTCCCGAAAGTTGATTTTTCATTCAGTTATCTTTACGATTTTGATCCGTATTATACGCCGGAATTGACGCTGACGAAGGAAAAAATCCAAAATACAGGATCTACCTATAATATAAACGTTCCTTCTCCTCCGTATCCCGTTCCGGTTATACCGATAACGATTCCGGAAAGTTATTTCTGGCGGGTAAGCGAAGTCAAACTCGTACGAAATAGGATTCACCGCATCGGAACGGACGTAAAAGCTTCTATAGATAGATTCGGCCTCTGGGGGGAGTTCTGCTTCAACCTTGCCGAAGATTATTTTTCCAACCGCTATACTAAACGCAATCACAAAATAAGCTACGTCGCCGGTATGGACTTTAGTTACGGACCGAACGACGATTTCTATTTCAATTTTCAGTACTTCGGCGAGGTTTATCTCAATTACGACCTCGCATTTTACGACGATTATGAAGACGGTATGCCGGATTCTTCGAAAGTAGACGACCAAAGTTATATGAAGAGATTTTATTACCGGGCGATGGTCGAGAAATTAGGGGAAATAAACGAAGGATTTTTGCAGGGGGTCAGTCTGAAAATGAAATGGCCCGTTTTGGATAATTTATTGACCCCGTCGCTCGCCGCGTCTTATATTCTTCCATTAATCTATGATTACGACGAGGAGAAGCGATACGGAAGTTTATACTTCAATACCGAGCTCGATATAATGCCCGTCGATTCTTTCCATATAATCGTCGGAACTGATCTCTATTTCTCATGGGTTCAGAAGAAAGACCAAGCGGTCGAACTTTCGCAGACCGACAAAATCGGGATTTATCACAAGGACTCTAATATCTATATCGCCATGAAGTATAAATGGGGCATGGACTTTAAGAAGTAAAACAACGTTTCTCTTATCCGTAAACGCGGGTAAGAGAAACGTTTTTATTTTGAGCGGAGAAAATGTGGCGAAACTCAGTACCGCGGAGAGATTTTACTCTATAACCGACTGAAATAATTACATCAAGATTGTAGTAATTGGTTGGCTTGGTAGAAAAATCGGAAATTCCGATTTTTCTCAAAGTTTCATTTTCAATAAGTTCTTTTTCGTTATAAATATTTAAAATATGTTCATTAATAGTAGATTTTGATTTTTCAAAAAGTGTTGCCATTTGTTCAATGGTGAGCCAAACAGTTTCATTTTCCATTACCGCATTTACAGACGCTTTTTTATCTGATGTTTTGAATATTATAATTTCAGAACTGCGCTTATCTTTTTTTGCCATATTTATTTCTCAATATTAAAAATTGACTTGTTATCAGTTGTTTTAGTTTTGACTGTCCCATAGTTTATTATCCTTAATAGTAAAAGTTTGTGTGAGAAAAAATCAAATTGCGCCTAACTACCAAATCTCCGCAATTATATTATAAAAATAAATATTTTACAATCTTATACTTGACAAAAGGCGGTAAGAAATTGTAAAATTTAACATTTACTTCGTAATTGAAGCGATAATATTTATAGCGCGATGGGACGCAAGAAATTCTAGCGTCTAAAAAAAATTAGCGATACTTGGGAGGGATGTCGTGACTTTAAAAGAAGCCGATAAAATTTTAAAAGAGGCGATAATCCAGTTTAACCGCAAAAACTTCGACGAAGCCAAAGCGGCGTTGTCTCAGGTTCTCGACGTCGATCCTACCAATCCCGAGGCCAATTATTATCTGGGGCTGATATACGCTAAAAACGATAATCACAAGAAAGCCGTTATTTATCTCAAATCTATAGTCGATATGGACGTTAATTTTCTTTTTACGCAACAGTGCAGGATGATATTGGGGTATATTTATTATAAAAATATGGAATTTAAGAGAGCCGAGCGCGAATTTCTTGAAGTTATGAAGTCAAACTTGAATATTTTGCAAGTAAACGCCGCTTTATCGGCGATTTATTACAAACTTGGAGATAAGGATAAAGCGATCCAATTCGCCGAAAAAGCGTTTGAGTACGATCCTTACAATTTAAACGCTAAAAATAGTTACGGATATTTGCTGTGCGAATA
>JAGOCL010000482.1 GCA_017998755.1 Spirochaetota bacterium
CCTTTTCACAAATCCATAAGATTATATTTTTTAACGACTGATAATATTTTTTTTCTTTCTGCCAATTTTCTTTTCTTTTTAACCAGTTCGTAAGAGCAGTTATTTAGGGAATAATTATCCAGAAAAAAATATTCGTCGTTTTTATCCTGAATTTTACATAAATTATTTTTCACAAAATCTTTTCCGAGAGATTTAGGCAGGATAAAAAAAACGTTATATTTCAAAAACAGTATAAACTTATTGATCGAAGGATGGAACGCGTAAAAATGAAATTTATATTTCCCAAAACCGAATTTAACTTTTTTTACTTTACCGTCGTAAACGAAGTTTGAATCGTCGATACAAAACTGACCGCCGCCTGTTTTTTTTATAATATCCCTGTTATATTCGCTTTCGGCGCCTTGATACCCCGAACAATTATTATTTTTAATATGAGCGTAGGTATGATTTTGATGAATAATCTTAACCGTTTTACTGCAATCAAAAACGGGAATTCCCGTTTTTCTAAAACGATATATCAACCAGTTGTCCCAGCCGGCTCGACCGACAAGAAAACGGGGCATTTTAATATCGCTTCCTTTCTTATATAAAAAATAATCGCTACCCGCCGGCTCGTGTAGATTTCCGCGCTCATCCAACGTCCGGAATAATTTGTCTCTCCATTCGACGTCGCTAAAATCAACGTTTCCTTTTAAATCCAGATCCCATCTTTGACCGAGTATTAGATATTTATTAAGTTTAATTTTCGGAATAATCTCGATTATATCTTGAAATAGCATTATATCGCAATTGACGTAGCATAAGTTTTCATATTTAGCGTTTTTCTCGACATATTCAAAAATAAAATCCAGAAACGGGGTTCCGGAATCGTTTACCGCTATATCCTTTATATGGTTAATTTTTAATTCCTCGGCTATCTCAGCGACCCCATAGTCGTTTCCAAATAAAAATATCTCGGGTCGCGGCTCTAACTGCGTCCAGCTTTTTATAGCGTTAGTCTGTATAGTTTTGATATGAGAATCGGTAAACGGTTTAGGTATCGTAAAAATTGTTAGCATTAGAATTTATTTTTAAATATCTTATTTTTTAGTCTTCTAAATATTGATCGCTCTTTTTTCTTCTTTCTATCTAGAATTTTTATCTTATCTTGGAATAATCTATTGTTAACTTCAACAAGTTCAGAAAATATCTCGTCGTTAAATTTTTTTCTTCCAAGAACCGCTATCTCATAAGCAAAAGCAACCTGTTCTTTTATAATTGAAAGTACCCACGCTAATAAAAATTCTCTTAGCGTAAAAGCGCTAAAATCTTTAAAATTATTAAAAAAAGATATCTCCATCCATCCGGGTATCGATTTTAATATAGAGTCCCCGTAACGGTAGCGTTCTTGAGAACCGTTTTTAATATCGTTGAATATTATTTTATTGTTTATTCTTTCCGGACCTTTTACAATCATATCGGTTATCCAGAAAGGATAGTCCTTCATATAAATTAATACGTCTGTATATTTATCTTCGCCTTTATAAGCGTCGATAATCCCCGGCTCAAATTCTGCTATTAAAACTCTTTTTTTTATATCGTCCGGTATTGTCTTAAAAAGTCTTAGATCCGTCCCCTGAGAATCGGTTTTAAACCAGTCGATATTTTTTAGTCCAAGCTCGTTAATAATATCGTAAAGACTTCTCGATTTGAGCCGAACTTTTTTATCAACCTGAAATAATTCTGCAAAACTATAATTTTGTAAACTTTCGGCGTCGGGTTCAAGCAAACTTGAACAATACGGCGACTTTGTAAGGTAAAAATCCATTTCAGATTCGTTTTTATCGCTTACGATACAGTTGTAAACAATAAGTTTCTTAAAACCGCTATCGAGCTTTTCGATGTATCCCATCTCTCTATCGTCGGCGTCAAACGCAATACAGATGGAATATTTAGCTATATCTTTCCATTCTTTATGTATGGTCCCCGACGCGCCGATATCTACTAAAACCGGAGGTTCTTTTAAGAATTCGTCTCTCGATAAAATTTTATCGATTATTTCCGTTAAATAATTCATAATATTTTCCTGTTTTTTATTATCGCTAAAAACGATTTGTTATTTTCAATTAAAATTAATTCAAAATCCAACTCAAATTTTTCAAGAAATTTTTTAAACTCGCTAAACGACCAAAAATTTGTGTGCCCTATAAAATCGTCAAGCTCTCCGTTTGGAACAGTTAAAAAAATAAAACCGTCGGTTTTACAAACTCTGATTAATTCGTTTAGCGCTTTTTCCGGTTCTATTAAATGTTCTAATACCTCGGAACATACGATGTAATCGGCAAAGTCATCTTTATATTCCATTTCATATATATCTGAAATCTTAAATTCAACGTCTTTATAATTATTTATACAATATTCTATAGAAGATTGCGAGAAATCTGAACCATAAAATTCAATACTTTTATCTTTTGATTTTGATTTAAGAATTTTTAAAAATTTTCCAGCTCCGCATCCCGCGTCTAAAAAAACTCCGGCGTTAATTTTATTATTGATAATATCCGACAAC
>JAGOCL010000483.1 GCA_017998755.1 Spirochaetota bacterium
CGGGGTTGATTTTTCAGATAACAAAAGTTTTTACGATGCTGAGAATCGAAACTAAAATGGACTCTTCTTTACAGGCGGCCGTATGGGATAGATTGATAAATCTTCCTACGGATTTTTTCAAAAAATACTCTTCCGGCGATCTTACGCAAAGAGCTAACGGCGTCGGCGAGATAAGGCGCGCGGTATCGGGCGGAACAATAACCTCAGTTCTCGCGGTATTTTTTTCAGTATTTAATTTGATTTTACTTTTTTTCTATAATTCAAAACTTGCATGGATAGCAGTTTTTTTAGCGGTAATCTTAATCGCTATAACTTTGATACTAGGATACAAATCTACCGCATATTTGAGGAAAACCGTTGAATTCGAGGGGAAAATCTCCGGCAAGTTGGCGCAGATAATTAACGGTATAGCAAAATTTAGAGTATCTCATTCTGAAGAGAAAGCTTTTGCTATTTGGGCCGAAGATTTTGCTAAGAAAAGAAAATTTCAATATAAAACCGATAATATTTTCTCGTATATAAACGTTCTAAATATTATATTTCCGTTAATAGTTTCGGCGATTTTGTTCTTTTTTGTTTCGATCGGCGGTATTGAAAAAATGCCCGTTGGAAATTTTATCGCTTTTATCGCTTCGTATAGCGCATTTCTAACGGCTTTGCTGGAGTTATCAAGAAACGTACTAAGAAGTTTAACTATCATTCCGCTTTATGAACGAGCGCTTCCGATTCTTGAAACTATTCCGGAGAGAGACGAAACAAAGTCCGATCCGGGCGTTCTTGAGGGAAATATAGATTTCAACCGGGTAACTTTCAGATATTCAAGCGATATGCCCGCAGTTATCAAAAATATTACGCTAAAAATAAAAAGCGGTCAATTTGTCGCGATCGTCGGTCCATCGGGAAGCGGAAAATCTACTTTTATGAGATTAATTCTCGGTTTTGAGAAAGCCGAATCGGGCTCGATAGCGTTCGACGGACAGGATATTTCTACAATCGACTTAAGGGAAGTAAGAAAGCAGACAGGAGTAGTTCTTCAGAATGGAAAATTGACGGCGGACGACATTTTCTCGAATATAGTCGGCTCGTCAAGCGATCTGACTTTAGACGACGCGTGGAACGCCGCGGAAATGGCCGGATTAGCCGACGATATTCGCGAGATGCCGATGGGTATGCATACGATCATTAGCGAAGGGGGAGGAACTCTCTCGGGAGGACAAAGGCAGAGATTGTTGATCGCTAGGTCAATCGTAAAGAAGCCGAAGATACTGCTATTCGACGAAGCGACTAGCGCTCTCGATAATAAAACTCAATCGATTATAAGCCAAAGTATAGAGAAACTTAACTGTACGAGAGTCGTTATCGCCCATCGACTCAGTACGATAATCAACGCCGATAAAATATTTGTTTTAGTAAACGGAGCGCTAGTCGAAGAGGGGACTTACGAAGAGCTAATCGCGCAAAACGGTTTTTTTACCGAACTGGCGAAAAGACAAATCGCCTAGTTTGAATACGGCGCGATTATATTTTATTTATTGACATCGGGGATACTATGAATTATAATTTTGGGTATGTTGGGGATTTAGTAGTTGTAAGAAATTAAACCGCTTTTGAAAAATATTATGGATATTAATTTATTTAATTATGATGAAGATGAAATGCAAATATTTCCATTCATAAAAATATATTCTGATTCTATAAACGATTGGTTAAAATCAAATAAATTAGATCATAATCAAGAAATTAGATATATGTTAGCAAGTTTATATTTATTATATAAAACTTGTATTCATTTAGGATGTAATTTTTCAACTGAAATAAATTACTGGAACAGTGATATTCATAGAAAAACGCAAGAAAAGATGAAAATATTAAATAATACTATAAATAAAGTAATCTTATCAACAAAAGATTATTTAAAAGAAATGAATTTAGATAATAACTTATTAAACAATTTATTTTTAATTGAATATGAGAATGGATTATTTTATTATGTTATAAATAACAAATATACAGCGGTTTAACTTCTTACAACAGCGGATTGTCGATTTCGCTCGGCAAGCTCGATTCATCAATATTATCTGAGATATTTAATATTTCTGTTGAAATAATTATTCATTATTGTAAAATAGTTTTGGGTATCTTTGTTGGTTCTTTACAAGCAGACAACATCGACAATCCGCAAAACGTTGTGTGAAAGCGCGCTCAGGATTTGTTCTGACACAATAAAGGATTTGAATAATGAATAATTCGGTCAAAATATCATTGATAATAGTTGGTTTATATGAATGTATTCTCAGTTTATTACATGGTATATTTGAAATGCTTCAGGGTTTTACTTCTACAAATGGAATTTTTATTTATGCAATAAGTAAAATAAATCAGGGAAAAGAAATGTGGCATGGAAATTTTCCAGCAATTACAATTTTACCTAACTTTTTAATAACAGGATTTTGTTCAATTTTATTATCAGTATTAATTTTTCTTTATTTATTCACAAGGAAAAATACTAAATATAACATTTATATATTGATT
>JAGOCL010000484.1 GCA_017998755.1 Spirochaetota bacterium
AATTGTTTTAAACTCTGCATAATTCATCCCTCCCAGGATTATTTATAAAAATATGTTGCTATTAGGACATAATTCTCCTGTAATTGCTGAAAATATCTTTTAACAAAAGTATAAATTTCACCAATAAATAAAATTTTTAAAGAAAACTGTTGACAAAATTTTGATTATGCATTAAGATATGATTACAAAATAAAAAAGATAATTGTCTTAACGCATACTGATAAAAAGATTCTTTCGGCAAAAAAGAATCTTTTTTTATTTATTAACAATCATGTCATTTCCCTCCCCCTTTTCATTGTTAATTTTATTACAATAATATAAAATATTTTTTTTTATTAATCAATAATATTTTCTATTTATTTTTTAAATTTGGTTTTTAGAAAAAAAATATAGACGATAATAAATAAAAGCGCTATTTTATATATAAATTTGGAGGGCGATAATGTTAATTTCAATTGCTGAAGCGAGTAATTTGTCCGGAATCGACGATAAAACGATATATTCTTGGCTTGATTCGGGGAAATTAAAGGATTATGGGGACGGGAAGAAAAGATTAATCAATAAAATTGAATTTTTTCATTCTATTCCTACAGTAATTACTTTATTTAATCAAAAAGGCGGCGTCGGCAAGACCTCTATTTCGGTAATGCTTGCCGATTATTTTGAAAAAGAGAATTTTAAAATACTGTTAATCGACTTAGACCCTCAAACTAATTTAACGCAGTTTTATTTTGATGAAATTACTCTAAGTTTGTATGAATTTTTAGAACACAACACGGCGCTAAATAAGATTGTTAGACCTTATAGCGATAATATAGACGTTCTTCCCGCCAGCGTTAAAATGATGACAAAAGATACTCTTGATTTTTCGTATATCCTTGAAAGAAAAGAATATTTCCAGTCTTTATTTAAAAAATATCAAATTGTTATTATTGATTGTCCGCCTACTCTAAATTTTTTGAGCCGGCTTGGGGTAATGCTTTCGAATTTTATTATTATTCCTTTGCTTTGCGAACCGTTAAGTTACGAGGGATTAGCGGAGACTTTAAAGACAATAAATTTATTTAAGAAACAGAATTCTGATTTTGTGGAATTTAAGGCGCTTATTAATAGTTTTAAAACGCGTAGGGCGACAATAAGAGAGTCTATGCTTGAAACGTTTAAAACTAGTTTAAAAGACGATTTACTAAAAGAATCGCTACCCGACTTTATTGGCGTAGTTGAAAGATTTGCGACAAGAAAAAACATTTTTGATATGTATCAAAACGACGCGGTAAGAAAAATCAAATCGCTATTTGAACATGTGGAAAAAATTATATACGAGGATAGAGGGAAGTAATGGCAAAAAAAGAGTTTAAAAATTTAAACAGGCATAAAATTGAAGATACAATAAAATCAATAAAAATGGACGATAATACCGAAGAAATTATCTCTAGCGCTATAAATAATCCAAGCATTGAAAATATAAACGCCTCTATTAAAATTATAGATAGCGACATTTTTCTTAGTAGGGAAAATAAAAAAGAATTACAAGAGATGTTAGAAAGATACTATTTTGAGTTGTATAGTAAAAACGTTGATACGGAAGATTACTATACGTTGAAAGAAGAAGCGATATACTTTGCTAAAATGACAAACGAATCGTTTGTCCTGATGGCTCAAAGATTGAAAATTATTAGAGATAAGGAGTTGTATAAAAACGACGGATACCTTTTTTTTAAGGATTTCCTCGATAATGAAATAAAGTTAAATAAAAGCACTATTAACAGATATATCAATATTATTGAAAATTACGAGGTTGCAACGTTGCAACCCGGGATTGAACATTCAAAACTTATTCCGTCTCTTCCGATCTTAAAACTAAATATTTCAGACGAGAAGAAAGAAGAAATCAAGGAAATGTTTTTAAAAGAAAATCATAATTTATCTGCAAGAGAATTACAGAAAAAAGCGGATGAAATTAAAGATCAAATTTTAGAAGATTACGAAGATATAAAAATAAAAAAGAATCAAAAAACAGAAAGTAAATACTGGGATAAATTGTTTAACGATTTAGACGTAAAAAAAATAAAACCACAAAATGATAACGACATTGAATTAATTAAAAAAATAATAAATCATTTAAATAAATTTATTAGTTAAAAACTGCCTCAATAATTTTAGCGACATCTTTTCTATTTATCATTTTCCTTTTTCCGTCATAAACGTCAAAAAGCAAGAATTAGTTTTTAAACATATTTAGAATGTTTGTTTTCAACAAGGAAATCATTTATATTTTCATCGTCAATAAATATTTCAGCAAGCCATCTACCGTATTTTTCTTTTGATAGAATTGCTTTTTTAGTTTTGATAGTTATTTCTTTATTTTCAATCATTGATTTAAGAAATTCCTTTGATTTGATTCCTTCGGGAGTAGAAATTTCAGAAGAGTTTATTCTAGATAATCTGACTTTTTGATCTTTAAGAGCGATATAAAAACCTAAATCAATATCGCATATTAAAGTATCTCCGTCTATAACGCGAGT
>JAGOCL010000041.1 GCA_017998755.1 Spirochaetota bacterium
AATAAAGAAAAACCGGACGACTATTACGATTCCTTGCGAATCTATGCAGGACGCTTACGAGAATGAAAAGATAAAAGTAAAACTCGCCAATAAAAAAGAAAAAATCGGAATATTAAAAGAGCGCGACGGAGATAGATATGTCGAAATATAAAACCATATTATTAATTATAATGATTGCAATTGTTGCTAAAACATTCGCTAAATCGCCTGTTAGGATCAAAGATATAGCGACCATCAGGGGCTTGAAAGACAATCAACTTATGGCGTTTGGGCTAATTACCGGACTTAGCGGCAAAGGGGACTCGAAGAGCTTCAAACTTACTCAAAAGATGACGGTAAATCTGGCTTCCAATTTTGGCTTTAAAATTTCCGAAGAGGATATCAAATCCAAGAACGTCGCGGCAGTTATGGTTACGGCAAATATTAGCCCGTTTTCTAGAGTAGGAGACAAAGTAGACATAACGCTAAGCTCGATAGGCGACGCCAAGTCCTTAAACGGCGGCGTTCTATTGCAAACGGCGTTGAAAGGCGCCGACGGGGCGGTTTACGCGGTTGCTCAAGGCAGAATTATAGCGGGCGGTAACGTTACCGAAACTGAAACGACGGCAAGCATTCCGTCGGGAGCGATAATCGAGAAAGACGTCGTTTCGGGCTTTTACGATTATGAAAATCATACAATGAGTTTAGTATTGAGATTCCCCGATTTTATCACCGCCAACGAGATAGTATCTGCGATTCTTACTCTAAATAGCGAACTAAAAGTCGGAGCGTCGGACGCGGGGCTTATTAGCATGATCCTTCCCGAAGAGGAGGAGAAAAATCTTATCGGTTTTATCGCCCGCCTCGAAGCGCTAACCGTTACGCCGGATAACGTCGCTATGGTTGCGATAGATAAGAAAACAGGCGTTATAGTTGCCGGATCGGACGTAGTCATACAGGAGTGCGCAGTATCTATACCGCAAGTTCAGGTTCAAGTCGGAAGAGCGGAATACGACGAAAAAAAACCGGCTTTTGAGATAGCGACGACGACGGTAGGGGAGCTTGTGGCTCTTTTAAATAACGGCGGACTTGAGTCCGTAGAAATAATAGCGCTTTTGGAAGCGATACATAAAGTCGGAGCTCTAAACTGCCGATTAATTATACTGTAGATTGGGAGGTATTTTATGTCAAACGCTTTAACCGGGATAAATAACTATAATTTTTCAAGCGAGCTTAATTCGCTTAGTTCCATCAAATCCAAAACCGAGCTTTACAATAAAGAAACCGGCGAGACCAAATCTTTTAAAGAGATCTTTAACGAGAAGCTCGATAAAAACGGTAAAGTTGTAACGTCAAAACTTGACGCCGATGAGAAGAAATTATTTTCCGCCTGCGAAGAGATGGAGTCGCTTTTGTGGAAACAAGTGCTAAATTCTATGAAAAAAACTATCAATAAACATAAACTTTTAGACGGAGGACAGGCGGAAGAGATATTCAGCGATTTTCTGTACGACGAATACGCCTCTATGATGTCGAAAAACGCAGGAACGGGCATCTCTACCGAGCTATATAAACAACTCTCCGGCGCGAGATAAAATGGACGTCGATTCTAAATTATTATTCCAATTCGCAAATTCTTCTTACGAGAGATTGTTAGAGCTGGAGAAAATAATTACTAAAAATCAGATAGATATCGAAAGAATTAGTTCGTATAAAGAGATATATAAAGATATAATTGCTAAAATACCAAGAATTATACTTAGAAATAACAGAAATATACCGTATTTGTACTATTTCTACGGTAAAACGTCCTATTTGATCAATAAAAATTCGGGTGCTAAAGAACAAATAGAAAATTCTATTCGACTTGTCAAAACGGCGATAGAAAATACTCAGCCAAACGACGAGGCGTCGATAATTGAGTATGAAAAAGCTCTTATAGATATGCTTGTCGCCGAAGGTAAACATAGCGAAGCTATTTTTTTTATACTTCATTACTTAAGATATTTTCCGCAAGATAAAATCTATATAAAAAAGGTAGTAGAACTATTTATCAAAACTAACAAAAAAGAAGAGGCTCTTCAGTATTTAAAAAAGATAACAAGCGTCGATCCCTACGATCACGAATCTTATACCGAAGCGGGTAAAATATATATATCGATGAAAAAATACGACGAAGCTTTGCAGACGTTTCAACGTTCAAGAGATCTCGAACCCAAATATCCCGATAATTATAAATACATCGGGAAGATTTTGCTGATCAACAATCGCAAAGCGCTCGCGGGAAGTAATTTTAAGACGGCTATAGCTCGGAAAAATTATAATCATGATCAATATAAATTAAATCTAAAAACTTTTGGAGAAAATTCAAATAAAGTTGATCCGAGGGACGACGAACGGACTACTTTACTTTTTATTTACGATATGTATCTAGACCTCATGAAATGCGGCGAGAATTTTTCCGACGAGCTGAAACTAACAGAAGATAAAATCGTATCAAAAGGGTATTTGGCTAAAGATCAAATCGAATCTATAAAAAAGAGATATATAATCTGATATGAGGATTCAAGCTCAGTTGAATTTTATTGATTAACCTTTAAAAAAGCAAATAAAAATTTATTTAGAACGATTTACTTCTTTGAAGCTCTAATTAATCTATTGTTTAGCGCTTTCCTTGATAATCCCAGTAATTTTGCGGCTATGGTTTGGTTGTCGTCGCTGTTTTGTAACGCTTTATCTATCAGAAGTTTTGTAACGTCTTCGATTGTTGGGAATCCTCCGTCGATAGTTAAGCTATTATCTTTCTTTTTAGTCATACGGTAAATATACTGTTCGTTATCGCCGCTTTCTTTAAAATCCAAATTGTTTTTCATCTCGGCTAAAGAGAGAGTTCCCTTTTCGTATCTGCTTACCGCGTCGAATATGATCCCTTCTAGTTCTCTTATATTTCCCGGGAAAGAGTAATTTGATAACAAAGAATATATTTCATCGGGAAGCCTGGGTTCTTTTTTATTTAAGATTAATGACGCTTTTGTAACAAAATGTTTTACCAGAATAGGTATGTCGTCTTTTCTCTCGCGTAGGGTCGGCAGATGTATATGATGAAATTTTATACGATAGTATAGGTCTTTTCTGAATTTTCCGCTATCTACAAGTTGGAGGATGTTCTTATTTGTCGCAAAAATAAATCTTGCGTTTGAATATTTTTCTACGTCCGAGCCGATTTGATAATATTTTCTCTCTTGCAAAACATGGAGGAGCTTGACTTGATTTTCGATATTCAGATCCCCGATCTCGTCTAAAAACATCGTACCGTTATCGGCTTGTTCAATTAATCCTTTTCTGCTTGCGACCGCTCCGGTAAATCCCCCTTTCGAGTGGCCGTATAAAGTATCGGAGATAAGATTGGGGTCTTCTCCGGCTACGTTAAGCCTGACGAAAGCGCCCGATCTGCAACTAAGCCTATGAATTGAAGATGCGATCAACTCTTTTCCCGTACCGGTATCGCCGGTAATTAGTATAGGAAGCGGAGTGGTGGATATTGCTTCGATGTATTTGAATATGGACATCATCTTTTCGTTTTTTGTAACGATCGAAGAGAATGCGTCGCTAATTTTTTCATAATTATTTGAAATTTGATTTGATAGAGACTGGCTGAGTTTCTTTACCCTTTCAAATTCTACAATGTGCCTTATTATCATCAGAAGTCTCGTCTCGTCAAGCGGTTTGACTAGGTAGTCGTAAGCGCCGTTTTTTATACATTCGACTATCGTTTCAGTTTTGTCAATAGCCGTTACTATTACGACAGGTATATCTTCGTAGTTTTCTTTGATAGATTTTAGCAGAGTTTCGCCGGATATTTCAGGCATAATAATATCGAGAACTATCATCAAAGGATTTCGTTGTTCGATTACGTTTAGTAAATTAACGCCGCTGTTTAGCGTTATAATGTTTGTTATTCCTTCGGATTTTAGAAAAAAAGCGATACTTTGTAAGAAAAGATTTTCGTCGTCCACAAATATTATCGGATTTTCAGGATAGAGCGCTTCATTTATCATATTTTGTTGTTATCTCCATACGGTAAAACGATCACAACAACTGTTCCTTCCCCTTCTTTAGAATTGACGACTATTTGACCGCCAAATTTATGTATAATATTATACGATAGCGCTAATCCTAATCCTGTTCCGCCGTTATTATTTTTTGTTGTAAAAAAAGGGTCCATTATTTTTTCTTTGTCTTTTTCTGAAATTCCTATCCCTTCGTCTTGGATTACTATTTCAATAGTTTCGTTATCTTTATTATAATAAGTCGATAAAAAAATAGATTCTTTTTTATTTCTTAGAGCTTGACAAGCGTTTATAATAAGATTTATTATCGCCTGTTCTAAGAGTTGTAAATTTCCTTTGATTTTAGGAATATTCTCTTCTAAATTTGTCTTAAAATTGTCGGTGGATTTCTTTATAAAATTTGAAGAGATAGTTATAGAAGATTTTACCGCGAGGTTTATATCTACTTTCTGATTCCAGTCGCTAATGTCCGGCATAGCGAATTCTTTCAAGCTCGTTACTATTTTTTTTATTCGATCAGATCCGTCTATCAGGCCGAATATTATATTATCTATCTCTTTTTTTACCTCTTCGTACCCAATGTTGATTATCTTGAAAGATCGATCGTTTTTATATTTTTCTTCCAGAATCGGGGTAATATCGTTCCATATATTTCTGATTATTTTTGAGTTCAACAGGATATAGTTGTTTGGATTATTTATTTCATGGGCTATGCCGGATATCAACACGCCTAGAGATGCCATTTTCTCAGAGCGCAATACTTGCGCCTCTCGCTGTTTTTCTTTATATTCTGTCTCTCTTTTTACAGTTACGTCTGTTCCGATTATTAGACTTCCTATTCTCTGATTTTTTTCGTCCAAAATAGGATTAATATTTAGCGAATAAGTTTTTTTATTCAGACCGGTAAATTCGTCGATTACATGCTCGTTTTTTTTAAAAGAGCTTTCTATAAAGCATTTTGAGCAATTTCCCATACCTGCGCAGAAAATATCTTTACAATATACCTCGCCGCCGTATTTATCTATTTGAGGGAAAATTGCTTTTGCAGTTTTATTTGACCATTTGACTTTTTTGTTCATATCAAAATATATAACGCTGTCCGATATAGAGTTGAGTATTATATCTCTGTCTGCGTTTGATTTTTCTATTAGGAATAAATTCTTCCCGACATGAGAATGCGTTTTGATTTTATCTGATACGTCTCTGTTTACCGCTATCCATTGGCAGATATTGCCGGACTTGTCTTTTCGCGGAGATATCTTTGAGTCTATATAAACAAGATCGCCGTTTTTTTTTGTTTGGACGACGAGTCCGCTAAAATATCCGTTTTTTACCAGAATTTCTTTTGGAGAAATATTGATCGAGTCTTTTATATCGGTTTGTAAGAAATCAAAATAAGATTTGCCTACGGCTTCCTCAGAATTCCATAGATATGTGGAGTCCGAGCATTTATTCCAGTTAGTAATAGAGAATTTTGAGTCGTTAGTAAACGAAATTATACAGTCGTTGACGTTATTAAGGAGATGATAGTAATCGGAAAGCGCCCCTTCGATTTTTTTTCTTTCGTAAATCTCATTAATTAGCAATTTGTTCATTTCAATAAGACCCAGATTCATTTCGATCAATTCGCGTTTACGTTTATCGTTTATAGAGTTTTGAGAATCGTCATTTTTATCTAAATATTCTTTTGCATTATCCATAGAGCTAAAGACTAAAATATTTTGATAATATTATCAACAAAAATCAATCTTTTAATAAAAAAAAATGCATATCCGTTATAAAAATAACGATTATGCATTTTAGTAATTTAAACTTTAATTATAAAGCTATTTTAATTCCCATATTTGCCGACGGCGTTTTATTGTCTATAGAAGAACTAAATGAAACTTTGTTTTCGCTTAACCATCTTCTAAAATAAATGCTTGATACGGAAAATAATGCAATACCTATAATTATTCCGATTGCCCCTAGAGCGGCCCAAGCAAGAAGAAATGGGCAGTACATAAGAACGTATAGGAATCCCGGTCCAGTCGCTACCGCTAGAGGGATTAATACCTGAACCGAAACGTATAACATGATAGCGCTTGGGATCATAACCGCAAATCCTCCGGATCGAAATTTTTTAAAATTTTGATAATTTGAGTTTTTTTTACCTTCGGTTTTAGCCGCGTAATTTTCAATGTTTTTATTTAGATTAAATTCATTATTAACTTTAAAAGATATAGTACTATTTTTAAAAGCGGCGTCTTTAATAATTTTTTGATTGGAAAAAGAGAAAAACGCGGTAAATATAAATAAGACCGATACAAATAATATTTTTTTCATAAACTTCTCCTTTTACGTTAAAATTTTATGGACACTGCGACATTTGCTTTGTTGCCGAAATCGTATCCTAAAGAAACGTCGTAATCGCCGTATTTTTGTTTTAACTTTTTTAAATAAGAGTTGGAGTGTATATATACCGGTATGCTTACTATTAAGAAGACCAACCCGGTTATCGAGCCAACCAAAATGCTCGAAAGCATTGCTCCGGTAGCGGGATTCCAGAAATACATAGCATTGTTATAATACAAACTTGAAGAATACATTTGATAGAATATCGGAGACATAGCGAATACCGATGCAATAGATAATCCCGAGATGATAATTCCCGGAAGTAAAAGAGCGGTTCCGGAGCGATTGATATGTTTATATGCAACATACAAAGGGTCTTGTTCCGGATTGGCATAATATTCTACGCCGTCGATTAATTTTTTCTCAACCGGTTTTTCTTTCTCTTTTGATTTAAATTTGGTTTTGAATTTACTTCTAATATCATCCGCATCTTTTTCTAGATCGCTTTCAACTTTATCGTACTCGGACTCTTTAGAATTATTGTAGTCCGATTCGGTAATAAATATGTTCTTTATTTTATCCTTAAAAATTGTTATCTCGCCGTATTCCGTTTCAAGAATAATTTTATCGGATTCGGATTTCTGAATTAGCCCATTAATAACCGTTTCGTCCTGAAGAACTACTACTTCGGCGCTAATATAAGTAGCTAGAAATAACATAAATATTAAAAACAACGAATTTCTTCTCATACTAAAAACCTCCTTAATAATTGGTAAAATCGTTATTTGTTTCTACATAATATAATTTAGCATAAATTTTTAAATATTTTACAAATATTGTTAAACAATTTTGTATAAAGTTAAACAATATTACAATTAATGGTATATATCGTAAATATAAAGCAAATATTTTCAAAAAATATACCAAAAAAATATTTGCGAGGTATATAGCCGTAGATTAAAAAAGGAGCGCTACAAATTTACGCTAAAAATATAATAGGCGCCTCTTATATTTTCTATTACAAGCGATGGGCCGTCGAACTCAAAATAAAACGGCAAAGCTAGACGCGCGATAATTCCCGTAGGATTATCGCGCGTAAGAGCGTATTCGGTAAAGTATCTTTTTGTCGAGGACCTCTCGATAGAAAAAAAGCTTTCTTTATCTAAAAAGATATATTCGGCTTTTTTATACTGATTTAGTTTGTAAATATCCGACAGTTTAGCGAACGCGCCGAGATAAGCGAAACCTTTTTTGTCGGACGAAGCGCATTTAAACGCGATAAATGCGGGAACTATATCAAGCGTTTTATCCGCGTCGTAAGAAAAATAGTCGGACGACTCCTCCCCTGCGACTATTATAAAAGCTCCGGGAATTTGAACTCTGTTTTGTATAAAATTAATAAACGAAGCGTTAGTCGAGGGGCCGTCGTTAATAGCGGCGGTATAGTTTGATATTTTCTTCAGTATCGAGAAATAGCATAGGGCGGTATGTTGGACGGAATTCGGGAATAGCGCGGGATTTATACCGTAATTTTCTATCATTATCAATTTTCCGATTTTACCGACGGTCTCTATTTCTGTAAATCCGCTGAACTCATATATTTCATCATTTTGAGTAATACTTTTATAAGGACCGGATTCCAAAACGTTATAAACCCCTAGCGATAGTTTGCTCATTGAGTATTTCATTCTGGAATTTATCCCGTCGGCCAGCCCCGGAATATCGCCGGTCGGTTTGTACTTATTCCATAAGTTAGGATTTTCAAAAATGCCGGTATTTAATAACGTTAAATATTCTTCTTTAGCCCTACCTAACGAAGATAATATTGAAATATCGGTAATATTAGTATATTTCATACGTTATTCCTTGTTTCTCATCATTTTTATTACCGCGCAAACATTGTTTCCGCCAAAACCGAACGCGTTTTTTAGAAAACAATTCACTTTTTTGTCGATCGTCGTCTTGGGGATATAATTTTCGTCCATCGGAGTCCCCATATTATTTGGCTGATAAATCTTATTCATTTTGAGAGAGCTAAGTAAAATAGCGATCTCCGTTAACGCCGAAGACCCGAGCGTATGTCCTATAAACGATTTTAGAGAGCTTACCGTTACGGGGTTCTCGAATACGCTTTTTATAACTTTCATTTCAACCTCGTCGTTTAACGGAGTGCCCGTTCCGTGAGCGGAAATATAGTCGATTTCATTCTTTGGGATGTTAGCTATTTCTATGGCTTTTTCCATACATTCCTTTTGCATTAATCCTTCCGGATGCGGGGCGGTAAGATGATACCCGTCGGTATTGGAGTATACCCCTAGAACTTCGGCTACCGGTTCGCTTCCGGGTTCGGTTTCCAAAAACAGAATACCGCCCCCTTCTCCTAGCGTTAATCCGTCTCTTTCCATAGTAAGCGGCTTAGTTCCGTCTGGACTGATAAGTTTTAGCGAGTCAAATCCTATCGACGTTGTTATACTCAAAGCGTCAGTTCCGACGATAAGAGCTCTTTTAATTACTCCAAATTTTATCAAATCATACGCATGTAAAAGGGTATGTCCGGCGGAAGAACAGGCGGTAGAAAACGTATATCCGCCTATAATTTTATCTTTATATACCGATTTGATAGCTTCGAATACGTCGTAGAAAAAATTTTGTCTTAACAATGGATATTTTAACGAATTTTTGATTAGTTTTGTATATATAGTTTCTGTTTCTTTAATTCCGCCGGTGGAAGTAGAGTAAAAAATCGGGATTTTATCGTATTTTATCCAGAACAGCTCGATTTGCTTTAAAAGTTCAAGCGTAAAGACGGCGCATCTTGTCCATTTATCGCTGTCTTTAATATTTACCGTACAATACGGTTTGTTAATTTTATCTTTGGTATCCGGAAAGAATATCTTGGGGCGCTCTTCGGCTAGAGAGCTAGCAGACTCCTCATTACCTATTCCTAGAGAAGAGAGCGAAGAAAACCCCGTTATATAAACTTTATTCAATGATCGACCTCCGGATAAATTTAGTGGAATTCCCCCCAATTCTCGCCTACTTCTATGGAAGTTTTTAATCGTAATTTGAAATTAAAATCGTTTTCCATACAGTCTTTGATTATACTTACCGCTATCTCAGTCTCTTCTTTTGAGGCGTCGAAAATGAGTTCGTCGTGCACTTGAAGTAACAATTTCGCCGATAACCCCTTTTTTTTGAAAGTCCGGCAAATTTTTATCATCGCTATTTTTATCAGATCCGCCGCCGTCCCCTGAATTACAGTGTTGACCGCCATTCGTTCGCCGTACGCCATATCGTTTTTATTTCTGCTATTAATCTCGGGAATCGTTCTTTTCCTGCCCCAATAAGTCTCGGCGTAACCTTTCTCTTTACAGACGGCTTTGAGTTTCTCAATGTATTTTTTTACGCCGTTATATTTTTCAAAGTAAAGTTTGATAAAATTTGCCGCCTCGCTTCTGGGGATATCGAGGTCGTCTGCTAGAGCAAATGCGCTTTGACCGTAAAGCACGCCGAAATTGACGGTTTTTGCAATATTGCGTTCAGATTTTGATACTTCGGCGACGTTTTTATTAAAAATCAGAGAAGCCGTTCGATAATGAATATCCTCCCCTTTATTAAACGCGTCGAATAAATTTTCGTCCCGAGAAAACTCCGCCAATAAAAACAGCTCGATTTGAGAATAATCCGCCGAGATTAAAACTCGTCCTTTATCGGGAATAAACGCTTTTCTGATCTTCCTTCCAACCTCCGTTTTGACCGGAATATTTTGAAGATTGGGCTCTTTACTAGACAACCGCCCCGTTTGCGTTCCCGTTTGTATAAACGACGTGTGAATCTTACCGGTTTGAGCATTAATTATCGCGGGAAGAGCGTCGGCGTAGGTCGATTTTATTTTGGATAAGAGACGGTGTTCTAATAAAATTCCGACAAAAGGATGAAAAGCCGATAGTTTTTTCAAAACGTCGGCGTCGGTCGACGGTCCGGTCTTCGTCTTTTTCACGATCGGCAACCCTAATTTATTAAAAAGTATCTCGGCTATCTGTTTTGGAGAATTCGGATTAAAATCTGAGCCGACTATTTCGATCATTTTCGAAGTTAAGCTGTTGATCTCTTGTTCCAGAACCGCCGCTAACTCGTCGAGATAGCTCTTATCGACATTCACTCCGTAATACTCCATCTCTAAAAGGACGAGAAGAAGATCCATCTCGATAATATAAAACAAATCTCGGATTTTCTCGTTTGCGTCAAGCTTGATTTTGAGATATTCGTAAAGTTTGAAGGTAATAAAAGCGTCTTGTCCCGAATAGTTAACGAGTCGGTCTATATCGACGTCAAGTAGCGTGATTTTTTTTGGATCGCCGACCGCCTCTTTGTAATCCATAGTTTTAAAATTGAGATACTTGGATACAAGCTCCTTTAGTCCAAGAGCGTTATTCGCCGCGTCGAGACAGTACTCCGCAAGCAGAGTGTCAAAATAATTTTTCGATAAATTAATCCCGAAAGTTTTTAAAAATTTCAGGTCAAATTTGATATTATGACCGATCTTTTGTATAGACGAGTCCTCGAATATTTTCTTAAGTTCAGTTTTGAATAGTTCGATATCGTTATCGCCGAGCGTAATACCGGCGTCGTTTTTTTGATCTTCGGACAAAGTTATTGGAACGACAAACGAATCGTCGCCCGTCGATAAGCTTACCGATATGATCTTGTCGTTAAAAAAGTCAAGTCCGGTAGTTTCAAGATCGAAGCTGAATAGTTTGCGTTCTTTTATAACGTCCATCTTCTTTTTTAAAGTTTCGACGTCTTTTATCAGATAGAATTTGTTCGTTTTTATAACGTCAATTTCGTCCATT
>JAGOCL010000042.1 GCA_017998755.1 Spirochaetota bacterium
CTTCTTCCATAGTGTAGCCTGTTAAAGCTATAATAGGTATTGCCGCGTTATTTTTATCTTCTCTTATGATTGTCGAACAAGTTATCCCGTCCATCTCGGGCATCTGTATATCCATAAGGATTATATCAATCTTATTTTTATAAAAAGATTCCAAAGCTTTTTTACCGTTATTAGCGGTTATAACTTTAAATCCCTTTTCCGCAAGAATTTCGCTAAGATAATACAAATTTATCCCGTTGTCTTCTACTACCATAACGGTAAAATCGCTATAAACAATATAGTCCGCGGCGCTTTCCGTTCCGCCTTCCTCAGTTCGGCCGCTAATACCGTCGGGTATCTCCAATTCGAGGTTTATGGTAAAACAAGTCCCTTCGTACTCTCTGCTCTTCACTGTAACAGTACCGTTCATAGCTTCTATGAGACTTTTTACAATGCTAAGCCCCAGTCCGGTTCCGGCAAATTTCTTTCTATAAGAGCTGTCTATCTGCGAAAACCGCTCAAATATATTCTCTATTTTATCTTCCGGAATACCTATCCCCGTATCGCAAACGGTTATTTCAATTTTTTGTTTATCTAAATTTATGGAATTCTTAACGACTCTGCCGATTTTTTTTACATATAACTGCGCTTTACCTTTTTCTGTAAATTTTATAGCGTTATTGACCAAATTAATCACAATTTGGCTTATAAAAGTCTCGTCGGTAAGAAAAATATCCTGCAGATCGTCGTCGTAATTAAAGTATAGCTCGATCCCTTTATTGTCCGCCGATATCTTAAATACTTCGTATAAAGAATCAAGCAGTTCTCTTAGATTAACATTCTTCCTTGTATATATCCTTTTACCCGACTCGATTTTAGATATATCCAGTATGTCGTTTACAATATTTAACAGAAGATCGCCCGATTTCTTCATCATTGCGAGGAATTTCTTTTGTTCCTCGTCGAGCTTAGTTTTATTCATCATATTTATCATACCGAGAATGCCCGTAAGCGGAGTCCTGAGTTCATGATTCATATTTGACAAAAACTTACTCTTCACGACGAGAGCGTTTTCGGCCGTCTCCTTTGACTCTTTCAGCTCATTATCGATGCGAAGTCTATCTGTTATATCCTGAGCGAACGCTATATACTCGTCGTCGCTAATTTTTACAGCGTTGACGCTCATATTGCGCAAAGATCCGTCGGCTCTGATAAATTCAAATTCATCGTAAGCGGCGCCGAATTGAGAAAGTTTATAGAAATGATTGTATCCGTCGGACTTCGATTGTTCTGATAAAATTTGTCCGAATTCTTTACGTAGCAGTTCTTCCTCCGAATAAGCGGTCATGATACAAGCCGCTTCGTTTACCGATTTCAATTTCTGTTCCCCGGATATGATGAATATTCCGATCGGAGAATTTTCTATATAAGACCTTGATTTCTCTTCGCTTCCTTTTATCTTAATTAACGACTTATTAAGTTTATCGATCATATTGTTGAAGGTTTTTGCCAGATCGCCTATCTCGTCGTTTGATATAACGGGGATTTTGACGTTTAAGTTATCGTAAGATACTCTCTTTGTCGCGTAAGCGAGCCGATTGATCGGGTTAATTATCAAACGCGACAAAATATAAACGATTAATATATCTATCAGGACGATAGTTAAGATTACAGATATAACGTAAATCAATCTTATCCATAACAAATCGAAAAATAACGATTTGATTGAGAATATTATTTTTACCGAACCTACCCGCTCTTCTTCCATATTAGGCAGAGGTTTATAAAAGCAAGGAATATCTTTTATCAACCAAAATTTTTCAGGAACTTTGAGCTTTATCTCCTCGGGCTCGTTAAAAGTACGGTTGACAAGTTTGCCGTCTACGTCGTAAATTTGGACGGATAATATCTCTAAGATTTCTTCTTCATTATTTTGAAATTGGATAGTATCTTCGTCTAAAAAAAGATACGTATACTTCGCAAGATGAGGAGAGCAAATTTTCGCAATATTTTCAGCTACCCTTTCTGCGCTTAAATTATACAGTTTTTCAATCGAATTCTCATGATAAGTTATATATATCATTCCGGTAACGATTAATATAAAAAACAATACGATCGATATGATTATCAAAAATTTTGAGAAAAGACTTGTAGCGTATTTATATTTAATGATTTTTCTCATAAACATTACTTACTCTCTTTTTTCAGCGAATCCGTTACTACGATTTCTCCGCGGGCAATTTTCTTCTCGATCTCCTTTGTATCGGAAATAATCTTCTCCCCAATTACGTCTTTAGTCCATATCATATCGGTAATTCCAACCCCATTGTTTCGGTAATCGTATCTGTATATAAAATTACCTTTTATAGTCCCGTCTAAATAATAACCGACAAGATCGACTACGCAATTGTCAAGACGTTTCATCATACTAGTTAGTACGCTTCCTTTCGCGATACCGTCCTGATCGGAATCGACGCCAATTACGTAAGCCCCGTTATCTACCGCCGCCTGTATAATCCCGCCGCCCGTCAAACTGGCGACGTTATATATAACGTCTACGCTACTTTTGTACATTTCGGTCGCTATCTCGTATCCCAATTTCGGATTGTGATAACCGGAGAAATCCGGCATTAACGATGCAAACCGAGCGTCTATTTTTTTAGTTCTATCTGCGTAACCTACCCCTTCTTCAAATCCTTTCAAAAAATCTAAAATAACCGGTTCGTTAGTCCCTCCGATAAATCCGATTGTCAAACTTTTAGAAAATCTCGCCGCAAGATAACCTACGACGAACGATCCCTCGTTTTGAGCGAATTCAACTGAACTGACGTTGTCTATTCCGTTTAAAGGATTGTCAAGAATCACAAAATGTATATCGGGATGAATCGGCGCTATCTCCGGCAATATTTCCAAAGCAATATAGCTTGCCATAAAAATCAACGAACATTTTTCATTATAGATAAGCTCCGATAATTTGATTTTTATATCTTCAACTTTTTCTTCTTTCGGTATGGCGTAAGCTATATCTATATCATACTTTTTCGACGCTCGAATCAATCCGGCGTACTGCATATCGTTGAACGACATATCCCCCATGCCGCCGTATCCGAGCGCAAGCCCAACCTTAACTCGTTCGTTACGACTAGAAGTCTGAGTTGAAGTATATAGTTCGCCGTCGCTTTTTTTGCAAGAGTATAATAAGAAAGCCGCGAATAATATTAGTATGAAAAACTTACCGCATTTCATATCGCCCGCCTTTGATAAATATTTGCCCTCCGTTAATTATAAACCATTATTTATAAATAGTAAATCAAAATTGAACGCAGGATAAGCGGATCAATTTTTTGTATAAGATTCGCTATTCGCCGGGAATTCCAATGAGATAAAAAAAATATCGCCTAGCATTAATACTTTCTAATACTTTTTTTATTGACAATTATTTTTTATTAAAATAATATTGAATCAACCGGGATATACGGACTACATTATGGATCTTAATATCAAAGATATTTCTACGTTACTTCAACTTCCCGAAAAAAAGATTTCGGCATTAATTAAAAGCAAAGAGCTTCCAAGCGAGAAGGTTAACGATAAATTCTTCTTTAATAAGCAAAAGATTATCGAATGGGCGCTTGGTAGAAATATACCTCTAAACTTATCTAACCATGAAAAATTAAGCGAATACCGCTTGGATTCGTTGAGCGCGCTTCTCGATCCCGCCGCTTTCTACTACGACTGCCGTTTGGAAGAGAAGACGTTTATCGAACAAATGATCGGTCTTATTAATTTAGAGGAGAGCGTAGATAAAAATATCATCATCCAATTGTTGAGAAGCCGCGAAGCGCTTATGAGCACCGCGATCGGGAACGGCGTCAGCTTTCCGCATCCGAGAATTCCGTTGGCTCTCGGGAATAATAAACCTTTGATAAATTTTTTCTTTCCTCAAAAATATCTTGATCTCAAATCGATCGACAACAAACCTGTTCATACGATTATCCTTATTATATCCCAGACAATTAAACAACACCTTAGCATTCTTGCAAGAATAAGTTTTTTAATATCGAAAGAAATTTTCCACGCGGCGTTAAAAAACCGAAAATCTTATGAAGAGATAATAGACCTGATCAATCAAATAGAGAATAACGAAAATGGATGATTATTCTATACTATTTCTTTACGTTCTGATTCTGCAAATTCTTTCAATAGTCCCGCTGATTATATTCAGAAGTTCTAAAACCGCCTCGATTTTTACAAATATAATTTTATTAACCGGTTTAAGCGCGGGATTTAGCGCAACCGTATATTCCCTACTATTCGGGAGAATTCCGCTAAATGGTTTAGTATTCTTTAATATTCCGGAAAATATTTTCAGATTCGACTCGCTCGCGCTCTATTTCCTACTGATTATACAATTAATTTCTATTCCGACGACTATTTACGGCTATTCATACCTTAATCATTACGTTAAAAAAGGCAAATCCGTTAAAAATTTTCTGCTTTTTTATATAATACTGATCGTATCGACCCAATTAGACGTTGTTTCAAATCATTCGATGATTTTTCTTGTATCTTGGGAACTTGTTAGCTTATCGGCCTATTTAGGTATGATATTTGAAAAAGAGAAAAAAGAGGTTCAGACGGGGAGTTTTTATTACATAGTCGTATCGCATCTGATAATGTTCTTGCTCTACGTATTCTTCTTCATACTGCGCAAACGGACGGGAAGTTGGTATTTTAGCGATTTTCATATAACAAAAGACATAGGATATGAATATATCCTCGCATTCGCGCTTTCTATCATGGCTTTTGGTTTGAAAGCGGGTTTTATTCCGGCGCATTTTTGGCTTCCGAGAGCCCACCCGATCGCGCCTACCATCATAAGCGCTTTTTTGTCCGGTATTATTATAAAATTGGGAATATACGGAATTCTACGGACTTTTCAGTTTTTACAACCTGTTCCGGCGTATTTCGGCTGGATTGTACTAATTATCAGCTTAATAAGCGCTATTTTCGGCGTATGGTACGCCCTCGCTCAACACGATCTCAAAAAGTTGCTGGCGTATCACTCTATCGAGAATATCGGAATTATCGGTATCGGTATTGGGCTTGGTTTCATCGGTTCTGCTTACAATTCGATTCCGATTCAGATGTTGGGGTTCGGAGGAGCGCTTCTACATACTCTCAATCATGCGATATTTAAGAGTCTTTTGTTTATCGGGAGCGGCGTTATTTATCAAAATCTCGGAACTCGAAATATGGAATTAATGGGCGGTCTGGTCAAATACGGCAGGACTTTCTTTGTTATGTTTTTGATCGGTTCGGTCGCTATAAGCGGCGTCCCTCCGTTAAACGGTTTTATCTCGGAATTTATCATATATAGCGGTTTTTTTAAGACCGCCGAAGAATTAAAAAGCTACTACCCTCTTCTCATGCTTATTTTTACTGTAGGATTAGCGCTCGTGGGAGGTCTTGCCGTCGCCTGCTTTACAAAAATTAATTCTATTATGTTTTTAGGAAGCGAGCGCCGGGAAGTAAAAAGCTTCAAAGTAACCTTATTTGATTATATATCGCTGGGAATACTCTCAACGCTTTGCGTTGTAATAGGTCTATTCCCAAAATATTTTATACGGATTATCGACAAAGTCTTGAGGAATCAGTTTGTACCATCCGACGCGCCCGACGTATTATTGAGCATAAACTGGACAATAATAAGCGTCGTTTTTGGAGCTCTGATCGCCGGAGTATCGTTATTCTTCGGCGTAAAAATATTAATACAAAAGAGGTACGGTAGAAGAATAAACCGGGCTTGGGGGTGCGGTTACGATAAAATAAATTCAAAGATGCAATACAGCGCGTCGTCTTTTGCCGACGAAATTAATGATATATCAAAAGTAATACTCAATTACGAAAAGAAAATAGAAATTTCCGATAAACTATTCCAGCCGCGCCGCGAATTTGAAAGCGAATCAAAAGACCTGATAGATTACAAAATAATAATCCCATTTTATAGAAATTTGGAAAAATTGGCTTCAAAAATAAAGATTTTCAATACTAGCGATATCCGTATCAGCATCGTATCGTTAGTAGTTATTATTATAATTTATGGATTGGCGGCGCTTATATGGTAGATATTATTCGCGGTATTATATCGATACTTATCATACTTCTGTTTTCTCCTATGCTTATAGGGCTGATAAACAAGCAGAAAGCTATTTTTACCGGTCGAATCGGCGCTCCGGTACTGCAACCGTATTACGAACTGTATAAACTTTTAAGAAAAGAGACGATCAACTCCGATACTTCGTCGTTAATCAGCGTATTAGCCCCTGTAATAAATATTTCGACCGTTATAGTCGCCGCGTTAATGGTTCCGATCGGTTTCTTCAAGCCCATTATCAGTTTTGAAGGGGATATAATTCTTTTTGCGTATATATTGGGATTATCGCGTTTTTTTCAGATATTAGCCGCTATGGACATAGGAAGCTCTTTCGAGGGGATGGGCGCGGCCAGAGAAGCGACGTTTGCCGTATTCGTGGAACCGATATTCTTTTTTACAATCGGAAGTATCGCCTATATTACCGGATTTTCTTCTATTTATAAGATATTTTACTCCATTCAGCCGGATAACCTTATATACATAATTTTTATTGTAGTTTGCTCAATTTCTTTGTTTATTTTGATGGTAACAGAATGTTCCAGAATGCCCGTCGACGATCCCAATACCCATCTGGAATTAACGATGATTCACGAAGTAATGATACTCGACAACTCCGGTTTGGATCTGTTTTTGTATCAATATTCAAGTTATATCAAACTTTTTATCTACGTCGTTTTGGAGTCGTCGTTTCTATATCCGATCGGAGCTCAAAGGTTCGGTTTGGGATTGGCTATTTTTGTAATAGCGGTTTTGTTGTTCTCTACTATACTAGCAGTTGTGGAAACGGTTACTTCCCGTTATAAAATGAAATATATTCCTCAATATCTGTTATTCGGAACGGCTATCGGGGTATTAAATATACTGATTTATACTTTTACAGGATAAGGAGCGTTATGCAAAATTTTTTAAGTATATTATTTTGTTTATCCCTCTTCTACATCGCAATAACCTCGAGGATTATGTCGTATGTTACGGTTCTTGCTATTCAGGGGGCGGTTTTGACCATACTGACGATTCTTCCTGTTATAGAACATTTTTCTATGTTACATATCGCTATCCCGTTAACTTTGTTTGTTATCAAGGCGGTTTTGATACCGAGATATATGCGAAAAATAATCGTCAATCTCGACGTCAATCGAGTTATAGAGCCTACAATTGGGCAGTTTACGTTTTTGTTATTAACTATATTTTCTATGGGAATAATATTTGTCGTTTCAAATATTCTTACTTATACGACTCCGATAGATACCATACCTTTTGCAAGCGGGTTTTCGGCTATAATTGTAGGTCTTTATATTATAATATTTCGAAAAAAACTTATCACTCACGTTGCCGGTTTTCTGGTTTTGGAGAACGGTATATTTTTGTTAGGAACCTCGATAGCGTATAAAGCGCCATTAATCATAGAAATCGGAACATTACTCGACGTCTTTGTCGTCGTATTTTTGATGGGTATCGCCCTTAACAAAATAAGTTCGACAATATCGGGCTTAGAAGCGGGCGATTTGGGGAGATTAAAAGACTAATGAACGTCGCAATTATTTTTGTAATATCTTTATCTGTTTCTATTATCGTATGCTTATCCGTAAAAAACCTTTTTATTCAATATCTTGTCTCGATATTCGCCGGAATCGTCCATTTAACGATCTCCGCGCTGTTATTTATAAATTTTATTGAAATCGAGATAACTTTCCTCAGTTTCGACTCTTTAAGCAAGTTATTTCTTATAGTTTTATCAGTCGTATATCTTTCCGTAACTCTCGTTTCGAACGCCTTTTTAAAAAGACAAATTTTAAAAGAAAACGCCAAATCTCGTAAATACTATTTTCTTCTATTAAACTGTTATTTATTGGCGACGACTTCTGTAATATTGAGCGCTAATTTCGGAATGTATTGGATAGCTTCGGAAGCAACCACTCTTTGCGTCGCGCCATTAATATATTATTACCGCGACGACGAGTCGCTCGAAGCTATGTGGAAGTATCTGTTTATGGTATCGATCGGGATCGCTTTTGCTTTTATCGGAATCCTCTTTTTTACGTTATCGGCAAACGGAACTCCGCTTGAAGGGAAACAGCTGGTTTTTGCTCTATTCAAAGCAAACGCCTCCGAGCTCAATCCTATTTGGCTAAAAGCCGGCTTTATTTTTATATTTGTCGGACTAAGCGTTAAAGCGGGACTCGCCCCTTTGCACTCTGCGGACGTAGACGCAACTAGCGCCGCCCCAAGCCCTATCGCCGCTCTTATATCGGGAAGTCTCAGGATAGCGGCTCTTATGGGGATTTTGAGGGCGTTTCAGATAGTATCGGGAACGTCTATATATAATTTTGCTAAAATAGTATTAATAACCGGCGGAACTTTATCGATATGCGTCGCGTTCGTCTTTATGTTTAGAGTAAAAAACTATAAAAGAATGTTGGCATATTCCAGCATAGAGCATCTTGGTTTGATTACTGCGGCGGTAGGATTTGGCGGTTTAGCGTTTATCGGAGCGATGTATCACGTAGTTTATAACGCTCTGAATAAAGTAGTCCTGTTTATCTCCGCCGGAAATATTCACTCAAGGTATAAAACCCGCGAAATATCAAAAATCGGTTCCGTTATTTCTTTAATCCCATGGACCGGCTGGATATTTTTATTAGCATTTTTTGCAATATCCGCAATCCCCCCTTTTGGGGTGTTTTTCAGCGAATTAATGATCTTTGAAGGAGCATTTTTATCGGATAAGCCAGTAATTTTGTTTTTCATCATGTTTTTCATGCTTTTTATATTTATCAATATGGGACGTTCTATTTTTCAATCGCTATATAGCGACAATCTCCTCCCCGACATATCCCGCGATAAAGAAAAACTTAGTATTATTCATCTTGTATCTTTAATATTGTTGTTTTTATTGGTAGCGATTGCATTGATTAATCCGGGGATTTTACGGGAAAATATAATAAATATTTCAAAGGACTTTGGTATAAAAATATGATAGCTCTTCAGGTTCAAAACAATCAATATTTTGAGATAAAAAGAATCCCTTTTTTTACTAAGAAAGAATTTCACAATAATATATCCGATCTGCTTTCGCAAAGTTTCAGGATTGTAGGACTTTTCTCCATCGATAAGGAAGATCCCGACAAGATCGTTTCGGTACTCGCGCAGGACAAATCGACTTACCTCTATATACTCGGATGCGATTTTGATAAAAACGACCGCGAATTTGAAAGTTGGGTCAGCGAATATCCGCAGACGGACTGTTACGAATGCGAACTGGCCGAGGAGTACGGATTAATTCCGCTAGGTCATCCCGGAATTCATCCCGTCAGAAAACAAAACGTAGTATTAAATAACCAACCGTACGATTTTTATACGCTGGACGGCGACGAAACTCACGAGGTAGCGGTCGGTCCTATACACGCCGGCGTTATCGAACCGGGACATTTCAGATTTAACTGCCACGGCGAGACGGTTTACAATCTCGAGATAAATCTGGGTTATCAACGACGCGGCGTAGAGTCGCTTATATTAAACGCGCCTCCCGTTCAAAGAATAATTCTTTCCGAGTCGATCGCGGGAGATACGGTAATCGGCCACGCCTACGCTCATTGCGCTCTGATAGAGAGTTTGTCCGATACAAAGATTACTCTCCGCGCAATGGTTATACGAAGCATAGCCGAGGAACTTGAAAGGATCGCTATGCACATAAGCGGACTTCTGGGAATGGCTAACGACGTCGGATACGCTATCGTCTCCTCGTCTTACGGGAGACTTCGCACGCTCGTAATCAACAGTTTAGCGGAGTTGTGCGGTTCCAGATTCGGACGCGGGCTTTTTATTTACGGAGGGGTCAGGTTTGATCTGGACGACGATATTACTAAAACTATTTTGAAAAATATAAAACTTGTAAGAAATCATTTAAAACATATCAACGACGCGCTTTTTTCAACGACTTCCGCTCTGATTCGTTTCGACAACGTCGGCGCGTTGGATAAACAAACCGCTATTAACCTCGGTTTATTGGGACCGTCGGCGCGCTCCTGCGGCATCGAGATCGACGCCAGGGTTTTTTTCCCTTACGGAGCATACAGGTATTTTCCGATATCGCCGGTAACTCTCCAGTCGGGCGACTCGTTTGCCCGCGCCAGAATTCGCGCTCTTGAAATAGAAGAGTCGTTTAGATTTATATTCGAGCTGTTTGAGAATATTCCGTCGGGCGCGATAAAATCAAACGTCGCGAGTATGAAAAGCTCCGCCGGAGTTATCTCAATAGTCGAGGGGTGGCGCGGGGAGATAGTTCATTCGGCGTTTACCGACCGATTTGGGAATTTGGTTCAATATAAGATTATCGATCCCTCTTTTGTCAACTGGAACGGATTGAGCATGGCTCTACGGGGAAACGCGATTTCAGACTTTCCGATATGCAATAAAAGTTTCGATCTGTCCTACGCCGGACGCGATCTTTGATATATAAAGGAGCTCGGGATAATATAAATGTTTAACGCTATAAAACTTAGAATTTTGCAAGGGGATCCGATAGTACATAACGTCGTCTCGGCTAAATTTCCCGAAAGATATAGAGGATTTCCGAATATTCAGGATAAAAGTTGTCCGAATAAATGCCGCATCTGCGCGGATAACTGCCCGACCGGCGCTATCAATCTCAATCCCGTCGCGCTCGATATTGGAAAGTGCGTTTTTTGTCCGACGTGCGAAGAACTCTGTCCGGAGAAAATAATTCATTTTTCGGGAAATTATCGATTGTGCGCAGACGTAAGAGAAAAACTGCTTATAACAAAAAATGTAAAAGAGATCGCGCCGGAAGAGGCTTCAAAGATAATCAAAAGTTACTTCGGCAGATCCCTCAAATTGAGACAAATATCCGCCGGCGGGTGTAACGGTTGCGAACTGGAACTAAACGCCCTCGGTAATGTTAATTTCGATATGGGTAGATACGGAGTAGAATTCCTCGCCTCTCCAAGACACGCCGACGGGGTATTGATAACAGGTCCGATAACTAAGAATATGGCTCAAGCGACCGAAATATGTTACGACGCCGTTCCCAATCCCAAAATCATCATACTTTGCGG